>JACRFF010000025.1 GCA_016218005.1 Ignavibacteriales bacterium | reverse complement strand
GCTCAATTTGAGAAGAACAACGAGATTCTTCGTCGCTACGCCTGCCTTGCCTACCGCGGGCGACAGGCAGGCTCCTCAGAATGACACGACTCAGGAATTTTTCAGAGATCTCGATGTTATGATTTCAAATAATCGGAGTGGTCAATGCGCTTTTTGAGGTCGAGTAGTTCGTGCTGGCGTTGGAGCAGAGGCATTGGGTCCGACCCCGACGCATTTGCTTGTTTGAGCGCCAACTGATTTTCCTCCATCGCCCGGACAACTTCTTGTCGATGCAGCACGCGAATTGCCGCGCGCGCAATCTCATAGGAATCTGCAACGGCGATGTGCTTGTCGGATTCATCCCACTTTGGGCTTAACTCGTACTTGCTCATCACGACGTCGGTCGCCAAGTTTCGGAAACTCTCCTCAGCCGTCTCCTGAACGAAACGACCGGCGTCGAATTCCCCTTGCACGTCGCATACCTCAACGATATGCTGGCACATGGACCGGGCGGCGGCATTTTGAAATTGGCTCGGCTGGATGTTCGCCACGATAAACTGAACGAGATCCGGCGCGCCTTCGAGCAATAGCTTCAGAAGATCGCGCTCGGCGGCGGAAAGGTCTGCCTGCGGCGTCGTGCGCTGGTCTTGATTCTCACGTTCACCGATTGGCGACTTCTTCGCCACCGCTGGGGAAGAGAATCCACGCCGCGATGCACCGCCCGTCCAATGCTCGAGTTCGCGGAACAATGTCGATTCGTAGATGCTGTACTTCTCCGATACTTCTTTGATGTAGAAGTTCCGTTTCAGATCGTCGCGCATCTTCGCAATCGATTGAACGATCGAGCGAACAGCGCGCGCTTTCCCTTCCGGCGACGAGAACTCGCCCGCCTTGACCGCCGTATTGGCCTTAAACTCGATAAACGATGCCGCCTTCAAAAGAAGGTCACGAAATGCCGGGGCGCCATGTTTCCGTACGAACGAATCGGGGTCATCGCCTTGAGGGAGTTCGGCCACTCGGATATCAAAATCTTTTTCGAGCGCAAGGTCGATGCCGCGCAGGGTCGCATTTGATCCGGCCGAGTCTGCGTCGTAGACCAACGTCAATTGCTTCGTGTATCTTCCCAGCAGGGCGAGTTGTTCTTCCGTCAGCGCTGTTCCGCTGGAGGCAACGACGTTTTGCACACCCGACTGAAAAAGTGAAATCAGGTCGGCATAACCTTCCACCATCAGTGCATATTCTTGTTGGCGGATTGCTTCCTTAGAGTGGGAAAGTCCGAACAGCACGCGACTCTTGTTGTAGACCGGGGTTTCCGGAGAGTTGATGTACTTTCCTTGCACGGGGTCGTCATCGCGAATCTTGCGCGCCCCAAACCCGATCACGCGCGCCGTGGCGGAAAAAATCGGGAACATCGCTCGGCCTCGAAAATAATCGTAGAGCGACCCGTCGTCGCGCGTTCGCGCAAGCCCGGCCTTTACGAGCGTCTCCGGTTGGAAGCCGTGTTCCTTTGCTTGTTGGATGAATGCGTCCCATTCGTTCATCGTGTACCCAAGTCCGAATGCACGAATGGTCTCGTCCGTAAATCCCCGTTTCCGAAAATACTCTAACGCAAACTTGCCTTCATCCGAGTAAACGAGATTGTCGTGAAACGTCTGTGCCGCAAATCGACAAACGTTGTAGAGGTTTTCGGCTTCGGTCTGTTGCTCGGGCGTCGTCGTTTGGTCATCGGGAAGAACCATGCCGGCTTTCTGGGCAAGAGAGCGTACGGCTTCGACAAACGAAACTTTTTCGACTTCCATGACAAACGTAAAAACGTTTCCCCCTTTGTGGCACCCAAAACAATGGTACATCTGCTTCTCGCCGCTGACGGTGAACGAGGGAGTTTTTTCCTGATGGAACGGACACAGGCCGATGTAGTTTTTGCCGCGCTTCTTGAGCTTGACGTACTGGGAAACGACATCCACAATGTCGGCGGATGAACGTACATCTTCAATTTGGGTTTCGGTGAATCTCACGCGAAAGCAATGTAGATAACAAGAACCTGTTCTACAAACAAAGAAGCTCCATCGTTAGATGGAGCTTCCTGAAGTGTCTTCCATCGACCACATCGCGGCAGAAGCAGTTACTTCATCCGCCCAACTGAGTCGGTCAGCGCCTCCACAAACTGTCCGATGTCGTCGGAAAACAAGACCATCGTTGTCTTCTTGAACTTGTCCTTCTCGTTCTTCGACTCCGGGTTGGGATACGAAGAGGTGATGGACAAGTATTTGTTCTTGTTCCTTGCTTCTCGAACGTCAAAGAAGAAGGTGGTCTTGCCCGCCTTGACAGTTTTCGTGAAGAGGGCAGGTGCTTTTGCTTCCATATCATCCTCCGTGGATGAAGTGATGAGAACCGTGGACTAATGGAAGGGGCATCCGAATTCTACGATAATTCAACCCGCCTGTCAAGTCAAAAAAAAATCCCCCTGCTTGCACTTTGCAGGAGGATTTTCCAACGGCTGGATACCGCGTAAACCCCGTTAGAAGCAGAACGGGGTAAAGGATTAGTACATATCTCCACCCATGCCGCCACCCGGAGGCATCGAAGGAAGCTTTTCCTCTTTCGGCTTCTCGACGACGGTCGCTTCCGTCGTAAGCAACAGGCTGGCAACGCTTGCCGCGTTTTCGATGGCAATGCGCGATACCTTCGTCGGGTCGATGACACCAGCCTTGATAAGATTTTCGTACTTCTCCGTCAAGGCGTTGAACCCGAAATCGTCCTTCCCGTTCTTCACCTCGTTCACAACGACCGAGCCTTCCAAGCCGGCGTTGTTGATAATGCAACGGATCGGCTCTTCCAGCGCTCGCCGGATAATCTCGACGCCAGTTTTTTGATCCAGATTTTCCGTCTTGATTTCGTCCAGCTTTTTAACGGTGCGGAGGTAGGCAACGCCGCCGCCCGGAACGATACCTTCTTCAACGGCAGCGCGCGTGGCGTGTAATGCGTCTTCCACGCGGGCTTTCTTTTCTTTCATCTCGACTTCGGTGGCAGCGCCAATCTTGATCACCGCAACTCCACCCGACAATTTTGCGAGACGCTCTTGGAGCTTCTCTTTGTCATAGTCAGATGTGGTCTTTTCGACCTGCTGCTTGATCTCGTTGATGCGCTTCTTGATGTCATCCTTCTTGCCGGCGCCTTCGACGATCGTCGTGTTGTCTTTGTCGATTGTCACGCGCTTGGCTGTACCGAGATATGACAGAGATGCGTTTTCGAGCTTGAAGCCCTTTTCTTCCGAGATGACCGTGCCGGCTGTAAGTGTGGCGATATCTTCCAGCATCGCTTTTCGGCGGTCGCCGAAGCCTGGCGCTTTCACCGCGCACACACGCAACGTGCCGCGCAATTTGTTCACCACGAGTGTTGCAAGCGCTTCGCCTTCGATTTCTTCCGCGATAATCAGAATCTGCCGGCTCGATTGAGCGATCTTCTCGAGAATCGGGAGAAGGTCTTTCATCGCGCTGATCTTCTTATCGTGAATCAAAATCATCGGGTCCTCAAGCACCGCCTCCATCGAATCCGCATCGGTAACGAAGTACGGAGAGAGGTAGCCGCGGTCAAACTGCATTCCCTCAACGACGTCAAGCGTCGTCTCGGTCCCCTTCGCCTCTTCCACCGTGATCACGCCATCCTTGCCGACCTTTTCCATGGCGTTCGCAATAAGGTCGCCAATCGCCCGGTCGTTGTTAGCAGAAATTGAACCGACTTGAGCGATCTTTTCTTTATCGTCGCCAACCGTCTTGCTGATCTCTTTGAGACCCTCGACAACTTTCTTCACCGCGAGGTCGATGCCGCGCTTCAGATCCATCGGATTGGCGCCAGCGGTTACGTTCTTCAACCCTTCACGAACGATCGCCTGAGCTAAAACGGTAGCCGTTGTTGTTCCGTCGCCGGCAACATCGGAAGTCTTCGAGGCAACCTCGCGAACCATTTGAGCTCCCATGTTTTCAATGGGGTCGGTCAGTTCAACTTCCTTTGCAACCGTAACACCGTCCTTCGTCACGGTCGGCGCGCCAAACTTTTTGTCGATTACAACGTTGCGGCCTTTAGGACCTAACGTGACTTTCACAGCATCGGCAAGTTGGTCGACCCCCTTTTTTAGTGCCGATCTCGCTTCAGTATCAAACTTAATAAGCTTCGCAGACATTGAATGATCTCCTTTCTTTACTTAGGCATAATTGCGAAGATGTCGCTTTCCCGCATGATGAGCAGGTCGTCACCATCAACTGTTACTTCGGTTCCGGAATACTTTCCATAAAGAACCTTGTCCCCCACCTTTACTTCAACCGCAATGAGTTTCCCGTCGTCCGAAACTCGACCGGGGCCTACGGCAATGACCTCACCCCAAACGGGCTTTTCCTTTGCCGTGTCGGGAACAATGATTCCTCCTTTGGTCATTTCCTCTGCCTTTGAGGGTCTCACAACCACCCTGTCAGCCAAGGGTTTCAGCTTCATGGTAAATCCTCCTATTGTTAGATCAATGAACTTGGCACTCTGAATTAACGAGTGCTAAAATAACAATGAAAGTCGTTGTTGTCAAGATGAAAAAGTGGCGGGACAACTGGCAGGAATTTCTATTTCTTCCCAACCCCTATTTGATCAGCACCATGACTCGCGCTGAGCGATGGCCGTCTGCATCGAGCACATAATAGTAGATACCGCTCGCAAGTCCAGCGCCACTCCACGCCACATCATGTGTTCCGGCGGAACGCCAACCCTCAGCCGCCACGCCAACATATCTTCCGAGGACATCAAACACGCTTAGTCGGATGAATTGTTGCGTTGGCAACGAGAACCGAATCGTTGTGGTAGGATTGAATGGATTGGGAAAGTTTTGATGTAACTCAAATGTACTCGGCACACCGTTCTTCAATCGCTCAGCAACAGAAGTTAGAGTGAACGGCCAGCCGTTGGTCACTCGGATTCCATCAAGCGTCAAATGAGGGGCGGATGATGTTGACCCTTGGCGCAACGTGACGATGCCTAAGTCGGTTGCATCAGTTTTGGCATTAGTGTATCCCGCAATCTCTTTTGCTGAAGGCTCAAACGACGGAAGCACAGACGGAAAGACAAATACATTGATTGGGTCGTCAGTCGTCGTTGCTGATAGGAACTCATATTTCACTACCACAACATAGGTCGCTCCAAAACTCAGAACCGTACTGCCGTACATACTGCCTCCAGCTACCTCGCTGAACTTGCTGATGCCAACGACGTAACCAGCGCCAGACGACTTGAGGTGAAGTCGGCAGAAATAATTCGTCTGACCGCCGGAGGGAGAGAGCGCAATGAAATAGTCGCCCGTCTTCGCTGAGTCCACTTTCATCATGAACGAAAGATAGACCGCCCCATTCGCCGCTGCGGTGAAACTCTTGTAGACATCTTGACCGGTGGAACGAATCACTACGGCATTGCCCGTACCGCTGCCGGAATATCCTGCAAACGTTAAGCCAGGGGAAACAATGGTGAGGGGTTGCGTTGTAGCCGTTCCACTTACCGTCCAACCCGCCGACGTTAACGTTGTGCCAGCAGCGGAAGAAAAATCTTCGGACAATAATGCAACCGTTGTTTTTGCATTATCTACAAAATTTATTCCGGTTGTCGTAGCACCGGCAACGACAGCAACCACCGTCCGCTCCATCGGATTATCTTTTGTCGGATCTCCGGATTCGTTTGCACCATTATAGTACTCCGCGCTGACCGGGTTCACAAACGAAGAATCGGTCAGGTCATAGGCGTATGGCCCAACACTTGAGCCGCCGGTAAACGCCGGATCGATCGGTTCCATTTTAATCCAATAGGAACCTGAAGCCAATCCTTGGAATGTAAAATCACCCAAGATGGTCGTGTAAAAATAATCCGAGACGGTTGAATACACATTCATCAACGTGTCGGCGTTATCGATTGCAAGAACGTTAGCGCCAAGCACCACGGTTCCATTCGCACGTTTGATCGATCCGGCAATTCCACCCGTCGAAGTCAGGAACGCCTGCGTTGGATAGAGAACGGAAATGGCAACGATATCATCCGGGTTCAAAGTTCCCAACTCCACGTCGTTCGCTGTGGCAGTTGGGTACATTGTGGGAATGTATTTCGTCTTGGCTGAATCGCTGTCGAACATTCCGTTGATCTGCGTATGATCCAATCCGATGAAATGACCGAACTCGTGCACGAACGTAGACTTGAACTCAGCCAGCGTAAACTTGGCGTGTGTCGGGTCATATGTTGTTGTGGTGAGATAACCGTTCATCACTGATTCGCCTTCGATATAATATCCGGCATTCGCGCCGCTGATGGCGACCGCCGAGCCTGCAAATCCGATGATGTCAAGCTTTGACCCAGCACCGAACAACGAATCGGTAATGGCGCCGTCGCTGTCAAAAATGATCGGGCTAATGCCATCAATGACGAAATCGGTAACGCTAGTGTAGAGCGTGAAGTTCGTACCATTCACATCGACGGGAAGCGGGCCATCATTCACAAACGATACCGCCGACGTCGGCACATCCTCCCACGTTTGAAACGCCGAGATGGCAAGGTTCGTCGCTTCCGTGCTGGTGAATGCACCCATCGGACCAAGGTCGGTTCTATAATGAATCGGTACGGTTTTGTAGACGACACTTTTGCCGTTGAATGTGTACAATGGACCGCCTGCAAACGAGAGACTCACAAACAGGAGGACAAGAACGACGCAACATGCAACCCGCATAGTCTGGGTGCTCATCTCACCCCTTCCTTCTTGTAAATTCGAATGAGTGAACGAACAGCCTGAGCAAAATCCTCAAGCGGCAACGCACCCGGATTCATCTCATGCAATGACACGAGCTTTCCCAAAACTCTCTTCTGGCTGGTTCCCTTGAAGAGATCTCTGTTCTTTACGGCATTGGCCACCGTTGCTTGGCCGGCATTTGTCGTCGAAACGTAGAACACTCCTTGTTCGGCCCCGACAGAACTTTGAAAATTCATTTCACTGGCAGGATAGAGCAGGACGATCACCTCTTGACCCGGTTTGTACTGCACCATTTTGGATGGATAGAACGCTATTCCCTTGTCCGTTCCTCCGTACTGACGGAAGGAATATGTTTGATTTGGCGCGCCGTAAAAATTTTCTTTCACTGCCAATGTTACGGTTGTGAATAAAAGCTTGGTGCGCCGATCTCGACCCGATTCAACGCGTTGTACGGTGGCGTGGATGATAGCGCCTGATTGCTGAACCATCCGCTCCAAGTTTATGCGAACCGTTCGCTGGGCTGAAAGCACCGACACCCCCGCCGCAAGCGCAACGATCAATGCAATTTTTTTTCGGGGAACGTTCATACACTTCGCTTTCTTTTTTATTCGGTGGTTGAGTGAGGGGTGAATTCTTTGACGGCGCGAACGAATTCCCGAAAGAGCGGGTGCGCCGACACCGGACGCGATTTGAGTTCCGGATGAAACTGGCACGCCACAAACCACGGATGGTTCGGCAGCTCGATCATCTCAACAAGGTCGTTGTTCGTATAGACGCCGCTAAAAATCATTCCGTGGTCGGACAGTTTCTTTTTGAACTTGTTGTTGACCTCAAACCGATGGCGATGTCGTTCCGTAATAAACTCCTTGCGGTATGCTTTGTAGGCTTTGGTTCCCTTGGTTACTGCGCACGGATATGAACCGAGCCGCATCGTACCGCCAAGGTTGCGCACTGTTTTCTGCTCCAACATCATGTCGATAACGTTGTGCTTCGTTTTCTTGAACTCCGTGCTGTTGGCGTCTTTCAATCCGCAGACGTTGCGAGCGAATTCAATTACCGCGCATTGCAGGCCCAAACAAATGCCGAAGAACGGAATGTTGTTTTCGCGCACGTACCGGATC
>JACRFF010000224.1 GCA_016218005.1 Ignavibacteriales bacterium | reverse complement strand
GCGGTAACGCCGGTAGGATTAGTGACAAGGCCTACTCGTTTACCTTGCAGCAGGTCGAACTTGCGCTCGCGAAGTACATCGATGCCAAGCTTCACGCGATCGCTCGCCTCGCTTCGCGGGCGAAGCGGGCCAGCCACGCCAATACCACCCGTGGCGATGCCACCTGTGGCGTTGCCAAAAGTTCCCGCAAGAACGAATAGCATCACCTTGCACAGTATGAATCGTGAATTCATGTTATTGATGCTCGTGATCTTTTCCGCCTACATATACAATGACGTGCAAAGTGCTTTACCCCGTTAGAAGCAGAACGGGGTTTACGTATCGATGTTTTTCAAATACTCCTGCACACTCCGTATACCCAGCGTTCCTTCTTTTTGCTTCGCGATGCCCTTCACGGCGGTCGCCGCAGCCGAGAGCGTGGTAATGAACGAGACTTTGTTTTCCAGCGCCGACCTGCCGATGGCAAACTCATCGTACCGCGAATTCTCACCCAGCGGCGTGTTGATGATAAGCTGTATCTCGCCATTCTTGACCATATCGACAACGTTTGGGCGGCCCTCGTTCACTTTGAAGACGTGCCCGCACTCGACGCCGGATTGATTGAGAAAAGATTGCGTTCCTTCGGTTGCCACCAACGAAAATCCCAGCCCAACAAGATCACGCGCAATCCCGAGCGTAAATTCGGTCTTGTCGCTTTCATTCACGCTGATGAAAACTCGGCCTTCGACCGGCAATGTGTTGCCCGCACCCATTTGTGCTTTGGCAACGGCGGCGCCGAAATTTTCCGAGATGCCCATCACCTCGCCGGTCGAGCGCATTTCCGGTCCGAGGAACACCGGCACGCGCGGAAATTTGTTGAAGGGGAACACCGCTTCTTTCACCGAGATGTGTTTGACCTTCCGGAAATCGTAGCCCTTCAATCCCAACTCTTCGAGCGTTTTTCCCACCATCACTTTGGCGGCAATCTTTGCCAGAGGCAATCCGGTGGCCTTGCTGACGAACGGAACGGTGCGCGAGGCGCGCGGATTGACTTCCAGCACGTAAACGACCCCATCTTTCATCGCAAACTGCACGTTCATCAATCCCACCACCTTCAATGCTTTCGCCAACTTCACCGTATATCCGATGATCTCGTCAAGATTTTTTTGGGAGATCATAAAGGGAGGAAGGACGCAGGCGCTATCGCCGCTGTGAATACCCGCCTCTTCAATATGCTCCATCACTCCGCCGATGACGACATCCTTGCCGTCGCTCACACAATCGACATCGTATTCGAAGGCATCTTCCAAGAAACGGTCGATGAGCACCGGATAATCGGGAGAAACGTCAACGGCTTTCTTCATATACTCGCGTACGGCATCGCCGTTGTAGCAGATCTCCATTGCGCGTCCGCCGAGAACATACGAAGGTCGGACGAGCACGGGGAAGCTGATTTGTTCCGCCACTAACACCGCATTGTTGACGGAATAGGCCGTGCCGTATTTCGGATGCGGAATGTTCAGCTTGCGCAACAACGCGCCGAAGCGCTCGCGGTCTTCCGCAAGGTCAATGCCTTCCGGCGATGTGCCGAGAATGCGCACGCCGTTTTCTTCCAACGCCTTCGCAATCTTCAGCGGCGTTTGTCCGCCGAAGCTGACGATGACGCCGAACGGCTGTTCGTGCTCGCAGATGTTGAGCACATCTTCGAGCGTGAGCGGTTCAAAGTAAAGCTTGTCGGTGGTATCGTAATCGGTCGAAACGGTTTCAGGATTGCAATTGATCATCATCGTCTCGATGCCCTCTTCGTCCAGCGCATAGACGCCGTGGACGCAGCAGTAGTCAAACTCGATTCCCTGCCCGATGCGATTCGGTCCGCCGCCGAGAATGATCACCTTCTTTCGTTCGCTTCGCTTCGATTCGTTTTCTCGCTCGTAGGTGGAATAATGGTACGGCGTGTGAGCCTCAAACTCCGCGGCACACGTATCCACGGTTTTGTAGACAGGCACGACGCCGTGCTGCTTCCGCATGCCGCGCACGATCTTTTCGCTCGTCCCCCAAATATGCGCCAGTTGTCGGTCCGAAAAGCCGAACTCTTTCGCTTGGCGGAGGAGTTCCGGCGACACCTTGCTGGGAATTCGATGAGAGATTTTACTTTGCTTCACCGGCCTGCAATTCCTTGTATCGTGTCATCTGATTCGCGGAAAGAATTTGTTTCATTTTCAAATGCGCCTGCAAGTGGATGAATTGCAGTTCTCCTCGCAGCCTTGCAATATCCTGCACCTTTACCCGAACGTTCTTTTCGGTTGCCGTGCCGGCTTCAAACATCGCGTTCAAATCAATCTCGGCCTTGACGATATCTTCACCCCTGAACTTGCTTGAAACCTCTACGCCGTTCGCCAACGCTTCGATCTTCTGCATCTGGTCGTTCGAAATGCCAAGTTCATCCTTCCATTTCAACGCGTGCTTGGGACCGGGGAAGCCGTTGCGCTCTGCATACTCCGCCTGCCCCATACCCTCGCCGTTGAGCAAGGCATCCTTGTCGTGTGGAACAACCACCTGCGCTGTCGCAGAGGCAACAACTCCAACGATGAGAAACACAAAACTTATCCCAAAGGGATGTCCGACACGAAAGTGTTCCTTCGGAAAGTCCGAATGGATGCCTTCGGCAGACTCCTTGCGGAGGATACTCAAAAAACGCATAACGACCTCTCTCATGATATCTTGAATTCGTTTCAGAAAAACTACACGCGATAGCTATACAGTTCTTCTTCCAGCTCAACGATCTGCCAGATGTTATGAAGGAACCACGGATCGATCTTGGTTACCTTGAACAATTCTTCGATCGAACACCCAAGTTGAAATGCATACCGGAGGTAAAAAATATTCCCCGGCTTCGGTATTTTCAGACGGTCCAGCACTCTGCGGCGCCATTCTTTTCGCTCAACGTCGTTCATCGCGCGGACGTCAAGCTCGTCCTTGCCATCGGCGCCCAATCCGAATCTTCCCTGTTCAAGAGAGCGCAACGCTTTCTGGAACGATTCCTTGAAGGTTCGGCCAATCGCCATCGCCTCGCCCACCGATTTCATTTGAACGCCCAGAGTATCATCCACTCCTTTGAATTTTTCAAAATCCCAACGCGGAATCTTCACCACACAGTAATCGATCGTTGGTTCAAAGGAAGCCGGCGTCAGCTTCGTGATGTCGTTCGGAATTTCATCCAGCGTGTAACCTACGGCTAACTTCGCCGCAATCTTCGCAATCGGAAAGCCGGTCGCCTTCGAAGCCAGCGCCGATGAACGCGACACGCGCGGATTCATTTCGATGACGATCATCCGGCCATCGCTGGGATTGACTGCAAACTGGATGTTGGAGCCGCCGGTTTCTACGCCAATCTCACGGATGATCTTCTTTGCCGCATCGCGCATCGCTTGGTATTCCTTGTCGGTCAACGTTTGCGCAGGAGCAACCGTGATCGAGTCGCCGGTGTGAACGCCCATCGGGTCGAAATTTTCTATCGAGCAAATGATGACGACGTTGTCTTTCAGGTCGCGCATGACTTCAAGCTCGAATTCCTTCCATCCGATGACCGATTCTTCAATCAGTACTTGCTGAATCGGGCTGCTCGTCAAACCGTGCAGCACTTTCTCGCGGAACTCTTCAATGTTGTACGCCGTGCCGCCCCCCGTGCCGCCGAGCGTAAACGAAGGCCGAATGATGATGGGGAAACCAACCTCTTCCGTCATCTTGACCGCTTCGTCGAGCGTGTTCACGAATCCGCCGCGCGCCGAATGCAATCCGATGCGATCCATCGCCTCTTTGAACAACTCGCGGTCTTCCGCTTTTTTGATCGCTTCCAATTTTGCGCCGATGAGTTCGACGCCGTACTTCGCCAGCACGCCGCGTTCCGCCAACGCCACTGCAATGTTCAATGCCGTTTGTCCTCCCATCGTCGGAAGAATGACGTCGGGGCGCTCCTTCTTGATGATCTCCTCCACCATCTCCGGCGTGATCGGCTCGATGTATGTTGCATCGGCAAGTTCCGGGTCGGTCATGATCGTCGCAGGATTGCTGTTGATCAAGATGATGCGATATCCTTCTTCCCGCAGCACTTGGCATGCCTGCGTGCCGGAGTAATCGAACTCGCACGCCTGACCGATGACGATCGGGCCGGAGCCGATAATGAGAATGGACTTGATGTCGGTTCGTTTGGGCATAGCGGATGTAAAATTGCTCGATGAAGATACTCAGAATTGCAAACTTGTTCAACGTGAGAAATCTTTTTGCTGATTTTTCTTATATTGACTCCGAGATTGTCGGTCAAAGATAGAGAAAGAAATGTCGAACGTCGATAGCTACAAAGTCAAGAAGTCGTTGGCCGCGGGGGCGAACACCTTCTCGTATTTCTCACTCCCCGCAATGGAATCATCCGCCGGGGTATCGCTGGCGAAACTGCCGGTCTCGCTGCGAATTCTCTTGGAAAATCTGCTGCGCCGCGAAGACGGTCGCGTGGTACGCAAGGAAGATATCGACGCGCTGACCCACTGGAACCCGAAGGCAACGCCGAACAAAGAAATCGCGTTCATGCCGGCGCGCGTGTTATTGCAGGATTTCACCGGCGTTCCGTGCGTGGTCGATCTCGCCGTGATGCGCGATGCCATGATCGCAATGGGAGGCGACCCGAACAAGATCAATCCGTTGCAACCGGTCGATTTGGTGATCGACCACTCGGTGCAGGTGGATGAGTTCGGCAGCGAGCAAGCGTTTCGCGTCAACGCAGAGTTGGAGTTCAAGCGGAACAAAGAACGTTACGCATTCCTGCGCTGGGGTCAGCAAGCGTTCCGAAATTTTCGGGTCGTCCCGCCCGATACCGGCATCGTCCATCAAATCAATCTCGAGTACCTCGCGCAAGTGGTTTTCAAAAGCATTGACGGCGAGCCGACCGTGTATCCCGATACGCTCGTCGGCACTGATTCGCACACGACGATGATCAACGGACTGGGCGTGCTGGGCTGGGGCGTCGGCGGCATTGAAGCAGAAGCCGCCATGCTCGGCCAGCCGGTATCGATGTTGATTCCGCAGGTTGTCGGGTTCAAACTTCATGGCAAGCTTCAGCCCGGCGCCACCGCAACCGATTTGGTTCTTACCATTACGCAGATGCTTCGGAAGAAAGGGGTCGTTGGAAAGTTTGTGGAGTTCTACGGCTCCGGCATTGCATCGCTGCCCGTCGCCGACCGCGCAACGATTGCGAACATGGCGCCCGAGTACGGCGCAACGATGGGCTTCTTCCCCGTCGATGCGCAGACGCTTGAGTACCTGAGATTCACCGGACGCCCGGTGGAACAAGTTGCACTGGTCGAAGCATATTGCAAAGCACAAGGAATGTTCCTTACCGCAGAAACGCCGGAACCGGAATTTTCCGACACGCTCGAACTCGACCTCGCCTCCGTCGTGCCAAGTCTCGCGGGACCCAAGCGCCCGCAGGACCGCGTCTTGCTCACCGAGTCCAAACCTTCGTACCGCAAATCGCTCGTTGAACTGTTGGAGGGAAAAGGAACTTCGGTGGATAAAGATGCCGCCGCGC
>JACRFF010000222.1 GCA_016218005.1 Ignavibacteriales bacterium | reverse complement strand
TTTTCAACTTTGGCACCAATATCCACATTACCAACGAAAACAAACCTGAACGCCAACCACAGAACCGTTTCCTTGCGACGTTGGATGCGTCGGATATTCTCAAACTGCAATTTGGAGATGCGTATCCGACTCTCCCTTCGCTCGTCATGAGCGGCAAGCGTGTCCGCGGTATCACCGGAAGTCTGAATCTCGGCTTCTTTAATATCGACGTTTCGGTCGGACAAACCGAACGCCTTATCGAAGGAACGATACTCAGGGATTCAACATTTCGCGTAGCCGACACGTCATCAAGGCCAAAAGAATCCCTCTTCCTCCACGACAGCACCTACCGCATGTTCCGTTCCGGCGTGTACGATCGCGACCTGATTGCCATACGCCCGAGCTTTGGCAGCGGTGAAAACTTTCAGTGGGGCATCACCTACATGAAAGTGAAGGACAATCCGAGTTCCATCGTCTACGGAACATTTCCCAAGGAAAATCTGGTAGCAGGCACCGACTTCATGTTTGCGTTCGACGACCAGCATTTCAAATGGCAAACGCAGGTTGCATTGACGATCTCGAATAACGATATCTCGAAAGGCAATTTCTCGGATGACGACTTCCGCGGATTCGGCAAAGGGAAATCGGATTCCGCCAAGGTGGTCGACGACCTGATCAGCACCGCCAAGTTAGCGCGCAATGTTATTACCGTCAACGACGAAATCTTCCCCGCCAATCCGGCGGATGGATCGCTCCCGTCGCTCGGCATCGAGACCGAGCTGACGATGAACTATCTGAACAATTTCATCCGCGCTCTTGGCTTCCGGCGCGGCAAGGCGTTCCAATCGTTCGGCAACGAGTTTGTGCAAACGGACGTACAGGGCTTCAACGTGTCGGACCGCATTCGTATGCTGGCGAATCGCGTTCTGTTGAGCGCATCGTACGAACTGAAGAACAACAATATTGCCGGCGCCGCAACCGCCATTACCACCACCTATGGAACGTTGAACACCTCCGCCACCGTCTACCCGGCAAACTACTTGCCGTCGTTGACGCTCGGCTACGGATTGATCTCACGAAAAAATCCTATCACGCTTGCCGATACGTCGGATGCCGTCAAGAGACAGCAAATTGCGGATGAAGGGACGGGCCGCTACTACGTCGGGATGAATTATGACTTCACCGTCTCGCGTGTGCGGCAAAGCGTCACGACCTCCGTGAGCATTGCCAACAAAGCGGACAACACGTTCTACAAAAGGAATCAGGATAATGTGAACGTCTCGGCGGCGGTGACGTCTCGGTTCAGGATTCCCTTGCAGACGACGGTCGGATTCGTCTACAGTTCAAACACGGGAAGTCAAAACGTGCTGAGAAAAACAACGAACGTCTACGATTCCACAACGACAACGTCGTTTGCTTACCAAACCATCGCGCTTGGCGCGCAGTACCGCATGCTGAACGACAAGCTGACCTTGATTGCCAATTTTGCGCCGTCGTTCGGCGATTTCCAGCGAACGCTGTTGCAAGCCGGCGCTGACTACCGGCTGAACGACTACCACACGCTCACCAGTCAGATTGATTTCATCAAGAATCCGAACACCAGCGACTTGATCGCCAGCGTTGTGTGGCGTTTCAATTTCTAAGGAAACGCTCCATCCCGCGCACGAGACGTTGCGCGGGATGGAATTGTTGACACCCTTCAATCGTGTAAGGAACCCCCATGGTCTCCGTTCGTTTCAAGAAAAAAATTCTCCCGCGCCTTATTCAACTCGCTATCGGTCTCGGCATCGGCATCGTGGTGCTGGCGCTGACGCAGGAATGGTTATTCGAGGTCAACTTCCTTCGCAACATCGACCTGATGACCATCGACTTGCGCTACCAAAGCCGGTACGATCGCATTGAAAATCAGGACGTACACAAACAGGAGTTCCAACGGCGCTCGGGCGTCGTTATCGTCGGTATTTCAGACGACGACTTGAAAGCTTTGCCGCGGGAGTTTCCGTTTCCGCGCTCGTACTACGCGCACGTGATCGAGAATTTGAACAAGGCCGGTGCCAAGGCGGTGGTATTTGATATGACCTTTGAGGCACCGCGCGAAGGCGACACCGCCATGAGCAGCGTCCTTCAACAGTACGACAACGTTGTGCTTGCCGCGAAAGCTTCCACCGGCAGCGAGAACGAACGCGCCGATATCCGCACCTTGGATGAAAAGTTCAACAATGTCTTCTTCGACGACGCCCGCCGGCAGATCGGCATCTCCAACATTCTCAAAGACCGCGACGATGTCTGCCGCAAATACATTCCGCTCTTTCTTATCCGAGGCAACACGGCTCCGTCGCTTGCCTTCGGTGCAATGAACCGGGCGTTCAATCTTAAGCCGTTGACGATTCCGGGTCTTTCCGACCCCGACTACTTCATCTATCGCGACCGAAAGATTCCGCGCTACGAGCCGCAAACATTCATGGTCAATTACTACGGCCCGGATAAGACGTTCCGCTACATGCCGTTCTCGCAAGTGATCGACGATTCGTCATTCCAAACGAAGGATGAACTGGAAGTCGGCGAGCAAATCAATGCTTTCGATGAAACGCTCACGCGATTGGTGAAGGGAAAGATTGTCCTTATCGGTTCGGTGATGCCGGAAGAGCGCGACTATCACAACACGCCCCTCTTTAAGGATGACAACGGCAAGAAGAACTATGCAATGAACGGAGTGGAGATTCACGCCACCGTCATTCAGAATCTCATCGACAACAATTTTATCGGTCGCATGGATCCGGCGGCAGAGATAGCAATCGTCATTGTCGTGGCGATGACGGCGTTCATGGGATTGCTTGTGCTGAAGCAGGCAAAATTTCGGCACGCGTGGTTGGTGGAGATTGGCGTCTTCCTGCTGATGATCGCGCTGATCTTCGGCGTGTTCGAGTTTGCGCTGTTTGAATTTTCCAGCAATAACACGCTCGTAAGCATTGTGAATCCGAGTCTTGCTATTGTGCTCGCGTACCTTAGCGCCGCAGTCTACCAATACCTGATCGAACGGCAGCAGAAGGCGCTCATCAAAGGCGTGTTTGGCCATTACCTCAGTCCGGTCGTGGTGAACATGCTTGCCAACGACCCGGACAAAGCAAAGCTCGGCGGCGACCGGCGCGAGTTATCGGTGTTCTTCTCCGATATTGCCAACTTCACGACGGTGTCGGAGGCGTTCAAACAGCCGGAAGGTTTGGTAGAACTGCTGAACGAGTACCTTGAAGAAATGACCAGCGTCATTTTGAAGCACGAAGGAACGCTCGATAAGTACGTCGGTGATGCGATCATTGCGTTCTGGAATGCGCCGTTGCCGCAGAAAGACCACGCCTACCGCTCGTGCGTGGCGGCGCTCGACATGCAGAAGCGCTTGGAAGTTCTACGACCGAAATGGAAAAAGGAAGGCCGCCCCGAGCTTGGCGCGCGCATGGGCGTCAACACCGGCGTTATGATTGTCGGCAACATCGGCGGGAAGGACCGGTTCGACTACACCGTTATCGGTGATAGTGTGAACCTTGCCTCCCGTCTCGAAGGAGCGAACAAGCAGTATCATTCCAACATTATGATGAGCGAGTTCACCTACAACCACGTGAAGGGAAAAGTCGTGGTGCGCGAACTTGATTTGATTCAGGTGAAAGGAAAGACCGAGCCGGTGCGCGTCTACGAATTGCTCGGCTTATCCGACATGAAATTGACCGACAACCAGAAGCAATCGCTGGAGTTGTATCACGAAGGACTGAAACTCTACCGCGAGCGCAAGTGGGAAGAAGCGATTGCCTATCTGCAACAAGCGTACGCGCAGGATGAAACATGCTATGCCGCCCAACTCTACACGGAGCGCGCCAACCTCTATCAGATTACGCCGCCGCCTGCCGATTGGAACGGCGTCTTCGTGATGAAAACAAAATGACGCAGCCAGAAGCCTGTGAAAGAATCCTGCGCGAGCAGGATTCTTTTTTTGCGTTATCCTGATTCCCCCCTCACTTCACGCTTATCGCGCCGACCATGTAGATTGGCCCCGTCTTTTGTTGCGAGCCGCCCTTGGGTCCCAACGTTACGACCACAGCGTCGGCCTCTTTCTTCTCCACCGTTGCAAGGGCGATCACGCTCAGTAAACCTGCTTCTTCAGTTGGCGACCCAACGCTGAACACTCCCGCCGGTTTCAACTTCTTCCGCTTGATCGTCCAGAGCTGGTACTCCTTATCTGCGGGAGTAGGGGGAAGATTGGAGACATGAAGAATCGCCATCTTCGTAGCCGGATCCCACACGATGATTCCTTGAGCGTGTGCATACGCCTGAGTGCCGCTCAACTTCACCACGCTTACGCGCGGCGCGTTGAGGATGCGCAAGAATTCATCCTTCGGCTTTGCGTCGGAGTCTAACTTGGTAATGCGCGCTTGCAGGCTGCCAATCGTTTTGTCGCGGTCGGCAATCTCGGTGCGCAACGGGCTTAACTGTACATACAGCCAAACCGCCGCGATGGTCATCACGACGCCGAGGGCGACAAGCAATCTCAGCCACAGCAGGGTCGTTACGCTCGGAACGGATATCGGTTGTTCTATCTGCGCTGCGGCAGCCGGCGGTATCTCGACCGGTGTCGGCTCGGGTACAGTTTCTCTCTTGGGAGAAACCGTGCGGCCTGCCCGTCCGGCCCGCTCCGACTCGTCGGAGACGAGGCGAGCAGGCGGGCGTTTCGGTTTCGCCGGTATGCGAGGTTTTGAAGGTCGTTGTTTAGCCATGTGATTGTCCCTTCGGAAGAGTGTAGTGGATGAAGAGGTGATTTGATTGAGGGAAAATCTAACCAGAAGCAGAGGCAAATGCAACCTTCCGTCGGGCGCTTGCGAGTTGCGTTATTTCATAGTTCCGATGCCAATGCCCCTCCCCATTGGGACTCAACATAGGATTTTGTACATTAAAACAAGAACCAAACGAACACCAAACCATCCCATCCGATGCAGCTAACTACAATCAAGGCAAAGCCGTTTCTCAAATGGGCCGGTGGAAAGGCTCAACTCATTGAGCATTTCGTGCACTACTTGCCTGATGAACTCACACTCGGAAAGCTTCACCGATACGTCGAGCCGTTCATAGGAGGCGGTGCGCTCTTCTTCCACATAGCTCAGATGTATAACATAGAAGGATTCTTCATTTCCGATGTCAACGAAGAACTCATACTCGTTTACAAGAGTATTCAGAAAGACGTGGAGAGCCTCATTAACTTACTGAAAGCAATGGAGCGAAAATATCATCGCCTGAGCCCGAGCAGGCAGAAGGAATATTTTTATGCTGTGCGCTTTCAGTTAAATGAGAACCGATCATCTGTTGATTTTACCAGCTACAGCGAGGTATGGGTTGAACGCACAGCACAAATCATTTTTCTCAACCGAACCTGTTTTAACGGTCTGTTCAGAGTGAATTCCAAAGGGGAATTCAATGTCCCTTTCGGGAAGTACAAGAATCCTTTGATTTGCGCTGAAGACAATCTCCATGCAGTATCAGAACTCTTGCAACGCACAGAGATACGACTTGGTGATTTTTCTGTGTGTGAATCCTTTGTTAACTCAGACACGTTCGTATATTTTGACCCGCCATATCGTCCAATCAGTAAGACGGCAAGTTTTACCTCCTACTCAAAATATGACTTCGACGATGCCACTCAATTACGCCTCGCTTCGTTCTATCGACTGCTTGACCGGAATGGTGCAAAACTCATGCTAAGCAATTCTGACCCAAAGAATGAAAATCCCAAAGATCGTTTTTTTGAAAATGCTTACAAGAATTTTTATATCGAACGAGTTAAGGCAAATAGGATGATAAATTGCAATGCAGAAAAACGAGGGGCTATTAACGAACTTTTGATTATGAACTACTAGAAATAAATATGTTA
>JACRFF010000220.1 GCA_016218005.1 Ignavibacteriales bacterium | reverse complement strand
TTCACTGTGCCTCCGGATTTCCTGTCTTCCACCAATTGGAATCCGAGTTGTCCTTCCAAGCCGATATGATTGGAAAAATGGAACCGCTGCACGGCGTTCAGTGTGGTATACTGCGGCATATCCAGGAAACGGTCATTGTTCCCGTCCGGCACCGAACGCTGTGTGCTGGCGTGGAGCATCGTCATCGACGACCATTCGGCGGTGAGGGGAGTGCGAAGATTCAGATTCCCTTCCATTCGCCCGTCCTGATTCCCGAACAGATTCAGGAAGAACTGCCGTTCATCCTGGTTCTGCGGTTTCCGCAGTTCCACATTGATCTGTCCGGTGATGGATTCATATCCGTTGGCGACAGACCCGACACCTTTGGAGACCTGGATATTCTCGATCCACGTGCCGGGAATGTAGGTCAATCCCGCCGTGGAGGTCAATCCGCGGATGACGGGAAGATTCTCCACGGTGATCTGGGAATAGGCGCCGGAGAGTCCGAGCATCTCGATCTGTTTTGTTCCGGTAACGGCATCGGTGAACGATACGTCGATGGAAGGATTCGTTTCGAAGCTTTCGGAAAGATTGCAGCACGCCGCCTTGAAGAGTTCCTTCTCCGTCATAATCAGCGTCTTCTGTTCCGAAAGATAGTTCACGTAGGTTGCCTGCCGCTCGCCGACGATCTCCACCTCAGCGACGGTATTCGCATCGGATTTGAGAATAATGTTCACTTTGGACTGGTCCACGATCGTCACCGTGTCCGTGACAAAGCCGATATAACTGACCACCAGCCGGTTTGCTGCGGAATTCACAGGAAGCCGGAAGACGCCGCTGGTATCGGTGACCGTTCCTTCAGACGTTCGCAGCCAATAGACGTTCGCTCCGACGATGGGATGGAAAGTGCCGTCGTCCGTTTTTTCCAGTACGACGCCGGTCAATTGCTGTGCGTTGAGCATTGAGACGAAAAGTCCAATGGCCAACAGTAAGGTTTTCATATTCGCTCCAAAAATGCGTTCACCGCACCTGCCTGCCATCGTAAAGGACTCCTTTGAACAGGCAGGGAGATCGCAAAGAACGCAGAAAATAAAATAATTAGAAGTGTGACAATTCAAAAGAAAAATGCCTTGACGGAGTTTACCCCGATGAATGTCGGGGCTCGGCATTACAGTGAAGGGGTATTTTTGAGACCACTTCTAGTTAGGAATCCGAACGTGACCGTCACCTCAAAGGTGACGGTCACGTG
>JACRFF010000219.1 GCA_016218005.1 Ignavibacteriales bacterium | reverse complement strand
GGCAAGACTACGCTTGCGCTTCGGTCCCTGGCTGCATTTGCAAGAGCTGTTGCAATCGCCGTTTATTGTTGGAGTAGTTCATAGCGTTTTCCAGCGAAATTTTTTTCTGCGTATACAGTCGCTTGAGGTCTTGTTCCATCGTGAACATACCTTGCTCAAATCCTTCGGTGATCATTTGATAAATCTCACCGGTATTGTTGTTCTTGATGGCCGCCCGAACAGAAGGAACCGCCAACAAAACCTCCTTCGCAAGAACTCGTTTTCCGTCAAGGCTCGGCACAAGCTTTTGCGAAATAACGCATCGAATCGTATCAGCAAGACGATTGCGGACACGCTCTTGTTCAACCGACGGCGTTTCACCGATGATCCGGTCGATACTTTCGACTGCTGAAGCTGTATGAAGCGTGGAAAACACTTTGTGCCCTGAGTCCGTAATTTCTAGCGCAGTCAGGATCGTCTGCGGATCACGAAGCTCGCCCACCATAATGATATCGGGGTCTTGGCGAAGCGCCTGCACCGCTCCATCCTTGAAGGAAAGAACATCGCGCCCAACTTCTCGGTGGCGGATAATGCACTTGTCGGACTTGTGAACGTATTCGATTGGCGACGCGATGATGACAATATGGCCATCCACACTATGGTTGTTGGCGTCAATGATTGCATCAAGCGTCGAGCTTTTTCCAGACCCGGTAATGCCGGTAACCAACACAAGCCCATCCTTCGTGTGGGCAAGACTCAACGCCTTAGTAACGTTCGCATGAAGTTCGAGATTCTTGTAAGGTCGAATGGTGTTGTTGATGGCGCGCATATTGAGCGCTAATTGGTCGAGGTCAAAATATGCGTCTGCGCGGAAACGCCGGAACTCACCGTTTTCCCCGTGAATCATATGAGAAAAATCGAGATTCCGATTTTCATACAGGTATGTGCGCTGACGTTCACCGATGAGACTTTGAATCAGGACATTTGTTTCATCTGGGGTATATTTGCTCAATGACGGGTCGGGCTTCTTCGCGCCAAAAATTCGGTACCAAATAAATCCTTGAGAACCATACCCACCCATATCAATATCCGACGCATTGACGGCAAACATCCTCGTTAAGAAGTTGTTCGTCAAAGAAAGCAACTTGATCTTCGAGGTTTCATCCATGCGCGTGAGCATGTCGCCAATCATCATTTGGCGCTCAAGACCGGTAACGGTCGCCGGTAATTGTGCCGCCACTTCCCTTAAAATTTTCTGAGCTTCATTGATTGCGGCCTGAAGTTCAGTGGAGGCGGTCGTAGAAGAAGCGGTTTGGGATTGAGGTGTTTGAGGTTGCAATGCCATCAGTGAAAGCACAGTATTTAGTGCACGATTCCTCTTGAAGGAAGTCGAGGGTTGACTGATTATACGCAACTCCCATTCAAAAATCAACGGGGGAAGAGAAATCTTGTCGACCTTGTATTTTGAAGAAGTTGCAATCTTGTCTTCTTCAGGTTCTTGAAGAGAACGATGGAATGTGTTCAGACTCACAAGCAACGCTTGACCGCAGACTCAGCACAACAACTTCTTGACATTCGCTCTCCATTTGACTAAGATACCCATGCCTCCACTTGGAACTATGGAGAACCTTTCTAAAAGAAACGAAACGTAGCCTGCGACTATGAATACCGGCCAAACAATGATGGTGATCGCAGCATTTGCACTCCTTTCGATGCTGACTCTTGCCGTCAACTCGACGATGATCATGACATCCACTCTTGGCTTGGAGACTCAAACCAACCTCAATGCACTTTCAATTGCGCAGAGCATGCTGGATGAGATTCAAACGCAGGAGTATGACGAATATACCACTAACAGCCAGCGTGCTTTCCAATTCAGTTCACTAACGACAGCGGCATCGTTCGGCCCGGATGCCGGAGAGACCTTTGCTGGAATCGACAAGGACAGTACCGGAAATTTCAAGTCGAAACGGTTCTTTGACGACGTGGACGACTATCACCTCTACCACCGCCAAGCTTATGATGCTCGGTTGGGATGGTTTGACGTCGTTGACACCGTGCAGTACGTTCAAAACCTTAATCCCGACGCCGTCAGTTTGACTCAAACGTGGCACAAACGGATCATCGTTACGGTAACCCACTATGCGATGAACAAAAAACTTGACGGCACAATTATTCCTTTGCAACTGTACGATTGTTCCGTGTATCGAAAGTATTTCTAGGACCGAACAATGTCGGCTATGATGGATTATATTGCGGCGGGAATCATCTTCGGCGTCCTTGCATTTACTGTTGCCCGCGTCCAGATCAATATCAATTCTATGATGTACCAGAACACGTTTAACATTACCACACAGGCAAACGCCGTGCAATTAGCTCGGCAGTTAGAGTTCGATTTCCTCAAGATGGGGTATCACGTTACAGACAAGTACCGCCGAGTCTATAATGCCGATACGAGCAGCATTACGTTTCGCGGTTCATTGCTGAACAACAATTCGGTCGATTCACTCATCTATACGGTTGGCGGCACGAACGTCATCACGTGGACCGCAAACCCGAACGACCGCCGCCTCCATCGGAACATGAATGGCGCAACCGTCTACCAACTCATCGGGCTGACTCAACTTCTTTTCTCGTACTACGACTCCAATTTCGTTCGTATCAATACGCCGATTACGAACAGGGATTCCTTGGCAAAGATTCGCGCAATCAATGTGAAGTTCCGGGTGGAGAGCACTGATCCCGTCTACACAAGTTATGACACGACGTGGTTTTCTGTCTCGTGGGAAAAGCTTTTGTTCCCACGCAATCTCAACCAATTAAACTATTGATGCGATATGGGACGCTCTGCTATCATGATGGTCTTCGGATTGGCTGTTGTGCTGGGGTACGTCGGCATTAGCCTGCGTGGTTCGGTTAACCGCTTGACGGAAAACCAATACGGCTACTACCAGTATGCGAATGCCCGTAACATGGCACGCCTCGCCATCCACCGACATCTTCGATTTATCGAAGGAATCAATCCGGGTTCCGGCTCGCAACCCGCTCCCCCTTCTTCCGCATCATTTGCTGGTGGAACGTACACCATAACTGCCGACCCTACAGCTGATACGTTAACTTTGCATTCCACGGGCCGCTATGCTGACTCGACCTACGAGATGTACGTAAAACTCCTGCTTGTGCCCAAACCGTTTCCACCTTCGCCGGGAGCGATTGGCGTTGCCGCATCGCCGGCTAGTCTTTCGATCTCTGGGCAGGCCTCCGTCGATGGCCGCAACCACGATTCGACCGGAACCAACTTGACTGGCTCGGGCGACCTGCCCGGCATTACAGCAATGAATTCCACCGACTCAGCTCAGTTTGCGTCGAGCGGAGGAAGTTATTTAATTGGCAATCCGCCGGTTGCCGTCAACTCGAGCATCACCAATCCTGCGGCGTTCATGAATGAATACATCCAGAGCGCTGATTCACTGATTAGGACGGGCGGCACCATCGGCGGAAACAGAACTTATGGGTCATCGACACGACCGGCCATCGTGGTGGTGAATCCAGACAACACACCGGGGTTCAGCGTAAAGTTCACAGGCAATATGACGGGATACGGCATCCTTGCCGTCAGCGGCGACGTACAGTTTGCCGGCGGGCTTACGTGGTACGGATTGGTGATTGCATTCGGAAGCGACAACACGGTGGAAATTTTTTCTGCCACAGGCAATCCTCAAATCATCGGCGGCGTCATTCTCGCGGGCACTGCCGGCGCACAACTTGCCCTCAAGGGAACGGGTTCGAGTGGCGGAAAGGTGTTGTATAGTTCGCAGGCGCTCGACAAGGCAAAAAAAATTCCTCAACTGATGTTCTACTCTGTTGTCGAATGGTACGAATAGAATTCTGACACGACCATGAAACGCAAAAGGCGCTCTCACCGAGCGCCTTTTTTGTTTTCAACGGAACCACGTACGTCGTCATTCTTCTTCTACGGTCGTTGCGATCACTTCTTCCAAGGCAGTCGTGCCTTCTTTCATTCTCTCCATACCGGAGCGGCGCAGTGTCCACATGCCGTCCTTCGATGCTTGATCGCGGATGGCGTTCTCGTCTACCTTCTCGCCGGCGTTCAGCACGATGTCTTTAATCGCTTTGGAGAAGTACAGCGCTTCGTGGATAGCGGCGCGACCCTTCCAACCGCCATTGCATTTGTCGCAGCCCACCGCCTTGTAAAACGTATGCTGCGCCAAGTCTTCTTCTGTGAATCCAAATTTCAGCAGGTCGGGTTTTTCGTCGTTATCAAGCGGTGCCTTGCATACTTTGCACAACGTCCGAATAAGACGTTGCGCTACGATAATGTTGATGGCATACGCGATCAGGAACGGCTCGATGCCCATTTTGTAGAGACGGGCAACGGCGCTCGGCGCATCGTTCGTGTGTAACGTCGAGAAGACAAGGTGGCCCGTGTTGGCAAGTTTGATGGCGGTCTCGGCCGTGATCTTATCGCGCATTTCGCCGACCAGCACGATATCCGGGTCGTGGCGAAGGATACCGCGGATCGATTGCTCGAACGACATCTTCGGGCCGATCTTCAACTGCCGCGCCCCCTTGATAATGTACTCCACCGGCTCTTCGATCGTAAGAACGTTGACGGTGGGATCAATGACTTGGTAGAGCGCCGCAATCAACGTTGTAGATTTGCCGGAGCCTGTCGGACCCGTGAGGATAATAATGCCCTGCGGCTTTTGAATGGCTTTGTAGAAAAAGGCGCGCGCCGGACCTTGCAATCCAAGCTTGTTCAAGTCCGTAATGACCTTGCGATCATCCAACACGCGGATGACGACACTTTCAAACTTGTGCTTGAACTCCGTGGTGACGATCGGCATGATCGAAACACGGAAGCGAAGTTGATGGCCATCGATGACGCGCTGGATGAATCCGTCTTGCGACATCTCGCGCTCGAAACGATCGACGTTCTTCGTGCGGTCTTTGACCACGGCCATAACGGCTTCCGGTATGGTGTTTTCCTGTGTGTGCCAGACTTGCAGGTTGCCATCGACGCGAAACATGAAATTTGTGCGATTGCCTTCAGCGGCCACGACATGCACGTCCGAAACGTCGCGGCGAACCGCTTCCACAAGGCAGCCCTCGAACAAGTTCACCAACGCACTCTTGCTGATCTCGGCTTCAAGCGCTTGCTCGTCGACTTCCGTGTCCTCGGTGCTGCCGTCTTCGGAGACGGTGATCTTGTTACTTTCGAGCAGCTTGAGAAATTCGTTTTGCGCCGGAGCTACTTTGTCCATTAATGACTGTAAGTCCTTCAAGCGTACATAACAGATTTCGTACTTTTTCACGTTGAAACTTCTCGCCACCACCGGCAAGTTTCGGTCGGTGGGGTCGGCGGCAACGACGATGAGCTTGTCGGTTTGGCGTTCGTCGAACTTGAACGGCAGCATCTTCGCCTGCATCATCATCTCGCGCTGCTGGTCGGATAATTGATCGACAAACTTTTTGACGAAGGCAATGCGCGCTTCATCAATCTTCTCATCGTTCAAATAAATTTCGCGGAAGGCGTAAAGGTTCGCCACTTCGCGGAACACTGCGTCGTGGTCCGCGCCAAACTCCGATACAAGAATCTGGCCGAGATTTTTCCGGTTCTTCTTGTTTTCATCGGAGTCTTTCATCTTCAACGACTTCTCCAGCGTCTCGAAGTCGATGATGCCTTTCTTCAACAGCGTGTATCCGATCTTATCAGTTATGTCTATTTCAGGCATTGTGTATTCCCTTTGTGTTGTGGCATCTACTCATTAGAAAAACCAGTGGAACGGCAAGATCCAATGTGGAGCTTCCGGCTTCACCGTTGCCGTCTCAGACGACACTAACGTCAGTCCGGTAAGCACCGCCATAATAATCATCTGCACAAACAGTTCAATCGCTTGGATGACGTTCTTCAATCGGTACGATGTTTCCTTTTCATAGTACTCTGCCAACTGGAGGGCCGTGTTCTTCACTGTGCCGGTTTCAGCCCCTGCATTGAATCGGGAGATGGCAGTTTGCGTGAACACTCCTGTTGCTTCAAACGCCTCGGTGAGTCCCTTGCCGCGTTCGAGCATCAGCGGAATGGCGATGGTTCTGATCTGATGCTCCATAAATTTATTGCCGCACGCTTCCGACGCCAGCCGAATGACCTCAATATTCTCTCCCGACCCGCTATACAGCGCATAGAACACGCGGCAGAAAATTTCAATGGAGGTTTTGTGCATCAGTTGCCCGACGACGGGAATCTTGAAGATGTACTTATCGCGCAAGAATTGACCCCGATCGGTCGCAAGAAAACGAGCAGCCGCAACCGCAGGAATGGCAAACGCAATCACGAGGTAGAGAGCATTTTCTCCCAGCCAATCGCTGAACTTCAACGTTGCCCTCGTCATCGGCGGCAGCTTGATCTTGAACTTCACAAACATCGCGGCTGTTTCAGGAAAGATGTACGCCACATAAAACAAAACGGCAAGGAAGAGCACGAAGAGCGTAACAATCGGCATGATAAGGGCGCTCTTGAGATTCTTCTTGAACTCGGCGTTTCGCTCAAGAAATTTCGCCGTGCTTTCGTAAATCTCCACCATATTGCCGGACTTTGACGCCAGCCCAAGCATGTTCGCCGTAAATTTTCCCAGCACGGTGGATTGTTTAAGAAAAACCTTTTCGCTGTCCTTGCCCTGCTTTAACTCCGTGTTGATTTCCTTGACGGCATCGCGCAATCCGGGATTGGGAATGTCGTTGATGAGCAACGTCATGATTTCGTTGAATGGCAGTTTCTGCCGCATAAGGTCGGTACTTACGCGAACAAACGAAATGATGTCGATATCGGGCGCGGGCTTCTGAGTGTTGCCGAACAACCGCTTCCGGACGTACACCACTTTGAAGCCCATCTTCTCCAAGGCAATCCGCACTTCCTGCTGCGAGAACGCTTTTTGCTCGCCATCGATGGGTTTCTCACGACCTTTCTGGACGCGATAGAGGAACGTGACCCGTTGGTGGACTCCCGTAACCTTAAACTTTTTTTCCTTTCCCATGACACCGGCTTTTTTCTTTGCAACTCCCTTGTTTTCAGCCGAAATAGTGCCGGAGACGGGCTTGCCGGAAAGGGTGAGACCTTCTATTTTGAATTCAGCCATGGGGTCGGATTGGTATCGTTAGGCAACTTTCATTCGTGCGACATTGCACGTGCTCGTGTGAAACTTCTGAAAAAATTGTTTTTCGATTGTCGCTCCGAGCTAAGCAACGAGGATTTTTCAAAAGCCTTTGGTACGATAATACCGCTTTTCACTGTTGGAGTCAAGAAACGGAGGAGATGGTATTCACGACGGATACGAATAGTGGTGGGCCCTGCAGGACTTGAACCTGCGACCAGATGATTATGAGTCATCTGCTCTAACCAGCTGAGCTAAGGGCCCATCGCTGATTGCAAAGTACCCAAATGAGACCCGAAAAACAAGCCGAGCGGTTCAATCCCATTTCTTTCGCAATTCATTGAGACGAACAATTTGCGGTTGGTCTTGGGGATTCAATCCGACGTACCGTTCCAACGCGCGGCGCATCGGAGCAAAACGTCGCTTCACTTCATAAAGCTCTGCGAGATGCAAGAGCGCCTTTGAATTTTGAGGGTCTTCCCGCAACAGAAGAAGCAATTCCGAAATGGCGTCTTCACGCATACCTATGGCGGTCAGACAATCCACAATCTGAAGTCGAAGCGAGGCGCGGGCCGCATGGTCGTGCACTCGATCAAGTTCTGCGCGTGCGGCAAGCACACGCCGCAGGTTGGAGACTAAGATGTGCGTTGAATTCTCGACTGCCGCTTTCCGGAGATACTTGCTTGCAAGATTGACGTCACCGTCTGCGTACGCATAAACGGCATAAAAGATCAACGACGGAAAGAACGTGGAATCCGCTTGCAGCGACTTGTTCAACATAACATACGATTGGTTACGGAAGCCAAGCTCGCGGTAGTTCACCGCCACGACATTGAACTTACTGGCACGCAGACTTGGGTCTTGTTCCGCAACAGCGTCGCGCACGCGTGATATGATTTCCTTGTGATACCACGCCTGCTGAAGAAACACTCCTGCCTGCGGCACGGATTGAAAGCGATTCAGGATTTGGTCGGCTTCATCAAGCTTCCCGCCGAACTCCTTTGCAATAGCGAGATGCAGTATGACATTGCCATATTTTCCTGTTCGTGCCGCCAATTGAGTTAGAAGAGATTCAGCTTCTTGAGCAGTCGGCTCCGCGAGCAACTCAAGGGCTTTGTGAAACGACCATCGCGCGCTGTCGGCGACCGTCGTTGAATCACCATGCACGTTGCCAGTTCCTCCCATTCTTTGCACCGCAACTATTTCTACGCTTCCCACTTTGTGGATCGTCTCGAATCGATAGTGCGGCAACATGCACATCAACGCTTCGTACTCACGCAGTCCGTTGTTTGAGGCAACTGCAACGAGGTGCGTAATACCGTAATCCCGAATCAAGTTCGAGAACGCTTCCGGCGTCATCTGGGGGTCTTTATCGAGAAGCGGCCGATTGTTGAGGAAGAACGCGACGTCTTTCCACCTGCTGAGCACGACGGACGTTGTCGATGTGTTGTCGGCAATCCATTTTCCTGCCAAGTGAAGCGGCTTGAGGTACGCTTCGGGGCG
>JACRFF010000218.1 GCA_016218005.1 Ignavibacteriales bacterium | reverse complement strand
ACGGTCGAATGCATCTGCTCGCCGACGATGCACACAATCGCTTTCTTCTCCAACACGGAGACATCGGCAAATTCTTCAAGCTCCGCCGTGATGGCCTCGATGTGGGTCGTAGTATCGATGGTGAGGGATACGGCAACTTCAGAAGTGCTGACGAGATCGACCGCAGTTTTGTATTTGCCGAAGACGGCAAAGATCGATTGCAGGAATCCGTAGGCCATCAACATGCGCGTCGATTGAATATTGACGACGGTGATGCCAGTCTTGGAGGCGATCGACTTGACTGCCACGCGCGACTTGGGCGGCGAGGCAACGATCAACGTGCCGGTGCTCGTCGGGCGCTTGGAATTCAAAACAACGACGGGAATATTCTTCTTCACTGCCGGAAGAATTGTACTCGGGTGCAAAACCTTGGCGCCAAAATATGCCAACTCCGACGCCTCGCGGAACGAAATGATTTTCAATTTTTGGGCGGCGGGAGCGATGCGTGGGTCGGCGGTCAACACGCCGTCGACGTCGGTCCAAATTTGAATTTCTTCCGCCTCTAACACGGAACCGATAATTGCGGCTGAGTAGTCCGAGCCGCCGCGGCCGAGTGTCGTCGTTGTTCCTTTTTGTGTTGCGCCGATAAATCCTTGGGTCACCACAATGTATCCTGCCGCCAGTTGCGGCGTGATAACTGCTCTTGCCTTTTCTTCGATCTTGTTGAAGAGCGGCGTTGCCAAGGCAAAGTGGTCGTCAGTGATCAAGAACGAACGAGCATCCACGAGAACAGATGGTAGTTGGAATTGGTTCAGCGCTTCGCACAGGATGAGCGATGACAGGCGTTCGCCCACCGATGCGATGGCGTCTAACGAGCGGTTCGTCAGTTCACCGAGAATGGCGATGCCGCGACAGAGATTCTTGAGGTCGTCGATGTGGCGTTTGAAGCTGAGGATGAGCTGCTGGATGGCCTGTCGGTTGTCAAGAAGATTTTCCGCCAAGGAAACGTGGCGCTCCAGCAGATCGTTGAGAATCTGATAGGCTTCGTCCAAGTTTCCATCCAGCGAGACGCGCGCAGATTTCAGCAAGGCATTGGTTGTGCCGGCGATTGCCGAGACGACGACCAACGGATGTCGGTTTCGTTCCCGTTCGATGATGCCGATAACGTTTCGCATGGCGTGCGCATCTTCGACTGACGTACCGCCGAATTTCAAGATAATCATAGCTGTTGCGAGACCTCGCGTGTCGTTGCGTGCGAACGAAGGAGATGAAGATTCTCGATGGAGCGAAACGTGGATTTGACCGCCGCCATCCGATTGGCAAAGATTGCGGCTTGAATAGGATTCTTCGTCCTCACGAATTCAAAAAGGTACGACGCCCCGAAGACGTCGCCGCATCCGACCGTTTCGACGGTGGGGCCGGCATCGAACGCAGGCATATCGGTGCGCGTCAATTTTTTGTGAATATCCTGTTGAACCAACGTTGCACCTCGGTCTCCGCGCGTAACGATGAAAGCATTGACCATGAGGGGCATGAGATGATTGATCAACGTTTGCTCGTCGTAACCTTCCGTGGTGAGGCCCGCCGCCTCATCTTCGCTCAGCTGGATGGAATTCATCATGAAACACCAGCGCCGCCATTCAGGCAGCGGCCGCCGGAACCGCTTGAACTCTTGGTCGATTCCCAGCGTGAGTGAATGAAAATCTAAATGGATGGGAATGCGATTCTCCCGCAGCTCTATCCGAATCATGTCCAACGTTTCAAGTGCAATATCCGACCCGGAAATCATGTTGATCAGCACGCCATCAGCATCAAGATATGATTTGATCTTTGAGTACGGAATGGGAGAGGAAATGTCTTTGGAACATTCAATGCGGCTTGCGTGGCCGGGCTGAACGAACAGATGAACCTCGTTGGTCCTTCCTTTGAATCGAAAAATGCCATCGACGTCGATGTTGGGAAATTTCTTCAGCCGCGCAATCACATCGTCATAATCGCCGATGCCGACGCCAAAAATGGGATAGATCGTATCGCGCTCCTCCATCACGTGCGCAAGGGTCAGCACCGAATACAAGATCCCCCCGTACGATGATTCCATGCTGTCGTCCGTTTCCTTGGGGAGATGAACGAAATCTTTGCAAAGATGTCCGATGACGGTCAGTTTCATTAGATCCTTCGTGTGGGACCGAAGTCCGAAAGAGATTGTTCGTTCAATCGCCAAAGCGCTTGGCAGGGGAACCGATTCTCGTACAGCGGCTTGCCGATAATGACGGAATCGACGCCGAACTTCTCGCACCCTTGCAGTTCTACCAAGTCGCGGTAGTTGTTGACTCCACCCCACAGCGTTAAGCGCGCATTGGTCTTCATCGCAAGTTCCCTGAGCGTCTCTATGGGAAGCAAGTGCTCATTGGTTTGGGGATTGCGCTCGCTGAAGACGATGCGCGAAACTCCCACCTTCTTCATCACCATGGCAAACTCCAGTGGCGTGATGTCGGCCTCAACCTTGCCCCCCTCGATCCACATTTTTCCATTCTTCGAGTCGATGCCGATAGCGATCTTGCGCGTGCCGAACTCCTTCACGAGTCGTTCAATAAGTCCGGGTTCGCGCGTGGCGGCCGTGCCGATAACGACGCGGTACACTCCCAGCGCCAGCACGTCGCGAATTTCTTCGTACGTGCGCAAGCCGCCGCTGACTTGGATGGGGATATCGACCGCCTGCACCATCGCACAGATGCATTCGGCGTTGAGGATGTGTCCTTCACGAACGCCATCCATATCGACCACGTGCAGAGTGCGCGCATTTTCTCCCCGCCAAATGACCGCCATCTTCACCGGATCGGTGGGATAGGCGATGGGAGAACCTGCCGCCTGCCGAATTTGCCTGGCGCACTGGTTGTTTTGGATTTCGATGGATGGAAAAATGAGTAGCATAGAGTACCAACAAAAAAAAGCTGTCCTCGCCAGCTTTTCTCCAACCATGATGCGTAAAAAAACACGGAGATTCAACTTGTAGTTCCTGTAGTATTGCTCAACTTGCTCTACTCCACAAGGCTTGCAGGAAAATGGGAAAAATTTCCTAGATAAGACCCTTGGAGAATTAAACTCCGGCGAGCATTCAACTGTCTTAATAGCAACGGGTTTGCCTAGCGGCGTGTACTTCTATCGTCTCTCGGTTGGCAGTTCTGCGGCGCAAACGCCTTACGTTGTTCTTCAAAAAACTATGGTGATGATAAAATGAAAACTGTAACATCTCTCGCATCCGTTCTCTTGCTTTCGCTATGGGCGCAAGCTGACATTTTTGCCCAAGCAGTATCATTTCACGCAGGAGTCTATAGTCTGTCCGCCGCTGATGGACAAGCCAACTCCAAGGTCTATGAAAATCCTTTCGTTGCCGGGATTGCAGTTCGAACTCTATGGCAAACGCTTGAACCCACTGAAGGACAGTTCGACTGGAGCTATCTCGACAATGAAATTCAAAAAGCAGCAAATGCAGGAAAGAAAGTTTCCCTCTCCATTGCCGCATCCTCTCGAGGCACGCCAGATTGGGTGTATGCCGCCGGTGCACAGCGGTATCGTTTTATTGATCTAAACCCGAATCATCCAACGTACGGTGATACGCTCACGATGCCGTTACCGTGGGACTCCGTTTACATCGCGAAGTGGACAAATCTTGTCCGAGCCTTGGGAATTCGCTATGTCAACAGCACAACGGTTTCGTACGTGCGGGGAAGTTCCGAAATTGTCACCAATGGGTGGGGTCTGCCAGAGACGGACGCCTTTGGAAGCTCGTGGAGTACGTATGGTTACACACCGGACAAACTTCTCTCAGTGATGAAGACTGTTGTGGACTCATTGATGGCTGCCTTTCCGCAGAAGGCGCTTTGGGTTGAGGTGGGAACGATCAAATTTGAACCGAAGGTGAGCGGTCGTTCGCAAACATACGTAGCCGAGCAGATTGCTCAGTACGGTTTTCAGCAATATCCTGATCGCTTTGGTGTCTGGCGGGAAGACATCTCTGGCTGCATCCCGAATCCTCCCACTGCTGGGCAATGGAAAATTCTGTGGGATCATAAAGGGAGAAACGGTGCGCAGATGTTGTGGAATGTTCAGGATGGTCCCACACGAATGAACAATTGCGGCATCACACCAAACGAGAAGGCAACGGTGCTCAAGGCGGCGGTGCAACGAGGCTTGGATTATGGGATGCCGTATTTAGAAATTTATCAAGTTGATGTTCTTGATACAGCGTTAACCTCCGTGTTTCAATTTGCCGCGGAGAATCTCGGGAAGGGTGTGACCTCTGTAGATAACCGCGATCAACTGCCGACGGAATTTGTCTTGTACCAGAACTATCCGAATCCGTTTAATCCGACAACAACTATAAAGTTTCAAGTTTCAGGTTTCAGGTTTGTAAGTCTAAAGATTTTCGATGTGCTTGGCAGAGCAGTGGCAACGCTGGTGAATGGAGAACTACATGCAGGTGAACATTCGGTTCAATTTAACGCAGAGCGGTTGTCGAGCGGAATTTATTTCTATCGGCTTGTGGTGAGCGGAGCGAATCCATTAACCACGCCAACATTTTCTCAAACAAAATCTATGCTGATAATGAAATGAGAAAATATCAACTGTCATTTCTATCGTTACTTTGCGCCTTGATGCTGGGATTCCAGCCACTTCGAAGCCAATCCCCAATGCCCATCTACATTACCGGCATGGTGCACATCGATCCGCTCATCACAAATACCACCGATACGAATGCAGTGATTGCAAGCTACAATTCACATCGCAACGCGTTCTTGTGGTATGTTCGTTACGCCGACTCCGTCGGTCTGCGATTGAGTGCCCAGATGACGGGCGTGTACGCCGAAGCGTGTGTCCGGAGGGGAAATGCTTCCGACTTTGCCGCATTCATGCCGGGAGGCATTCATCATCTTGGAACTCACTCGCATCTCACTGTTAAGCAATCGCTACCGTATGTGTGGCGAACTGTATCGCCGGGCTTCGGTATCAATCGCGATACGGCGCGACAAGTTATGGCTGACAACATTCCGTGGGTGAATGCGGTGTTTTCCGGCAATGGGTATACGTCTGCGGCGAACTGGTTCTTTCACGGAACAATGGCTTCATATCCGGGAATGGACACCGTACTCTTCCGCTATCCTATTCCCAACCCATATCCCTACGACAATGTTTTTCAGATGTGTGAAGCAGTGCGGAATGATTTCTGGATGTACAAAGGAGGCTTTCTAACAGAGCCAAGTCAAAGCGCAGACACAAACTTTATCAAGATTCCTGAAGTCGGCGGGATCATCGGATACGATCAAGTTCACGGTCCGCAAGGAATGGTGTACGGCACTGTGCCGTACCAACGACGCGATTTTCTCCGCGTTTATATCGAATGGCGCGAATCGGTAAGGCGCGGCACCCCTGATGCCGTGCGCTACTTCAACTGGATGATTCATCCGTATCAGCTTGTGCCGGGTGCAGTGGGGACTGACGGACGTCCGCCGCGTGTTCATATTCAAGAACTCGTTGCATGGTTGAGAGAGAATTTCGTTGGACGAGCAGATGAGTCGGGTAACGTCGTTGCACAGTTCGCAAACGTTGAGCAGATTCGTAATGCGTACAAATCGTGGCGCCAGATGTATCCGGCGTACCATCAGCAACTCCAAGCAAAGCTTTCCAATGGTCAGAAGCCGTTGTATCTGCCGGGAATTGTTCGACGATTAGACAGAACATATCACGACACACGATTGACGATTGCGGATACCAACCTTGTTATTCATCGAATGATGGATACAGTTTCACACCAGCCCGTGTATCTAACGTGGAGCCGTTCAGGCAACCGTCCGCTCGAGCCGGCGTTGACCGGCTGGTTCAGGATGATTCGAGGGGACAGCTCAACGCAGAATCTCTACAGCAGTGCGATCAGCATAGGGCTGGAGCCACTTGTTCTGGAGCCGAGCAGTCCATCAGGCGTGGGATTGAGCAGTGTGCCGATGGAATTCGGTCTAGAGCAGAACTATCCCAATCCGTTTAACCCAACAACAACAATTCGCTTCTCACTTCCGCAACGTGAACATGTCACGCTCAAAGTCTTCGATGTGCTCGGCAGGGAAGTGGCGACACTTGTGGATGGAGAATTATCCCCCGGTGAGCATTCGGTTGTCTTTTCCGCCGGAGGCGCCCGCCTGCTCCGGAAGGAGTCCTTCGGACCGGACGGGCAGGGATCCACCTTCGGCGGAGATGCAAAGGATTTGCCGAGCGGTGTGTATTTCTATCAACTCAGAGCAAGCAAATATATTCAGACAAAGAAATTGGTTATCACGAAGTAAGGAGAAGAAATGGCTTCGAAAGTTTTATTTGTTTTTTCACTTTCGCTTGCGTGTATCGGGGATGGATGGGCACAGCGGCAACCCATCTATTTTGTTGTGGACATCAATGTGAATTATTTCACTGGAAATGACTTACAACTGAATTGCAACAATCTCACCAAGCATGTACAACTGCTAAAGAAATACGGGATCGAGGGAGATTACTATTTCACGGGCTTAGCCGTTTCCTCGATCAATCAATACCGTCATGATGTGATCGATACGCTGAAGGCAAATCGACTCTATTACAACCATCACGGCGCCAATCGTCCGCCTCGCCCTCAGCCGATTGACCGTGTGAACGGAGTGAATTGGGAACAGGATGTGAAAGCAATTTTGGACTACGAGAGTTATGCGATCGACCCGATGAGCGGCGTATTGGACTCAACGAAAGTAGGCGGTTTGAAAGCAATGATGCAGATTTTCAGTGACACCGCATTTTCAACGGGGCGGTTCTTTCAGGCCTCCATCCTCTATGCCGAAAAGCAATTCGGTGTGAAGATGTGCGCCGGACTCAAAGGAAATACGGGTGCCTCCACTGAAAGCGGCTGGTTCCTCGGAATTCCGAATCGTCCGGACGATCAACGATTGTTCATTACTCCAGACCTTTTCAAACCGTGGGCACTGGGACAAACAACAGCGAATCTTCTCACTGAACTCGACTACCGTATCGCCACAACAGAGAGAAGCCAACCTCATCTGATGATGTTTGTGATGCACGATCTCGATTTCTTTCAAGGCTACACGCAGGCGCAGCAAGATTCGCTCTGGAGTCATTATGAGGAAGTATTAAGTTGGGCGGTACGCAACCGCAATCTCACCATCGTGAAAATCAAGGATATTTACAACGCTGTGGTGGATGATAGAACAAAGGCGATGACGATGAGCCAGCTTGCCACCGCTGCTCAGAATCTTCTGGACGCTATTAACTTAACAGGTTCAGTGTTTGCTTTGCCGGAATATATCACGGTGGGGAACGATTACCTTTCGCTGTGCGACTTGTGGCAGATGCTTGTATCTTCACTCAGTATCTATAAACAGACAGGGGTATTTCCCAGTGTGGCGAGAACTCGCGATATGCTTGGTCCCACTGTCATCACCGCCGTCAGCAGTCCTTCCGTTTCCCTCAACCGAAGTGAAATCATCAGCGCCGCCGATTCAACTGCGATGAGCATGGTGGATCGCGTCCAGTCGCAAGTCAGCGTAGGTGGGAGAACTGTTGACGCAGCAGAGTTCCTCTATCTGACGGCACAGGCGTTTGTGCAGATTTACCTGCAGCAATCATCGACAAATATTTCTCTCAGAGACATCAGTCCGATCACAGCTCAAGCAAACGGCAACACGCTGGCAGACAACCTGACCAAGCTACAGTTCTGGACGTTCAAACCGCTCAGATGGAGAAGCACAACCACAGTGGGAGTGAACGATCCCGCCGAAGGCAAAGGAGTTACTCAGCCGTCAGGATTTCAACTGTTCCAGAACTATCCCAACCCCTTCAACCCAACAACCACGATTCGTTTTTCACTTTCGCGGCACCAGCATGTGACGCTGAAAGTCTTCGATGTGCTTGGCAGAGCAGTGGCAACGCTGGTGAATCGCGAATTAAACTCCGGCGAGCATTCGGTT
>JACRFF010000226.1 GCA_016218005.1 Ignavibacteriales bacterium | reverse complement strand
GAGACTCCCGACAAAAACAATGGAAGTTGGGTTGTTCTTGCCACGACGTCTCGCACATTTTCCGTGCGCTTGGCCGACATTCCATTTTCCGTCACCGATATCGACAAAGCTGTCGATCAGATGAAGTACATCGCCAAGCCGTCCGAGATTGATTATATCACGGGGGCTGAAACACCCGAAGCGAAGAAGGATCGCTTCCTCGAATTCTGGAAAAAGCGCGACCCCGACCCGACGACGCCGCGCAACGAATTGATGGATGAATACTACAGCCGTGTTGAGTATGCCAATCATGTGTTCGGGTCGTATGTCGAAGGTTGGCGCACCGACCGCGGCATGGTCTATATTCGGTATGGACCGCCGGATAATGTCGAGCGCCATCCGTTTGAAACCAATACGCGTCCGTACGAAATCTGGTACTATTATCAGTATGACCGGATGTTCCAATTTGTGGATGAAAGCGGGTTCGGCGATTATCGCTTGGTGTACCCGCAGACCGATTTATGGGGACGAATCAAATAGTTGCTTCAAAAGACTTCATCCGGCGGAAGGCCAGTGGGCGTCGTGGCGCGACTGGCTTTTTCTTTTTTTGGCTTCTTCCCGCGCTTGCTGTGGGGCAGCACGCCGCCGATCAACCGGCCATTGTGGTGCACGGAGCGCGGGCGCTGCCCGAACCTGAACTCGTCGAGACCATCCGAAAAAATCTTGGCAATCAGCTTGCTTCGATAGCGACGGACAAGATTGGAGAAGTTGTAGCACAACACTACTTCAATGCCGGCTACTTAGATGCAAGAGTCGATTCGGTGCATAGAGAGCCGGGGACTTCCGGCGTCAATTTTCACATCACGCTGTTTCTCACCGAAGGATCGCTGACGAGGACGGGCGCGGTACATCTCATCGGCAGCCATCTGCTGCAACTGGACAACGCCTCCGCGCTGGAAATTTGGAAAGAGGGCGAGCCATTTTCCGTTCCGGCGCTTGAAGAGGGAATTCAGCGTGTGCTTTCCGTGTATGAACGCAACGGCTATCCTTTTGCCAAAGCCGTTGTCGAGACGATTCAGTTTCGGGTTGATGGGGGACAGAACTGGGCGGATGCAACCATTCGTGTTGAGCCGGGTGCGCCAGCCTCGATCTCCGATATCGCTGTGCAAGGAAACAAGACGACGCAAACGTTCGTGATTGTGCGCGAAGCTCGCGTAACCGCAGGAGAGCGATTCACGTCAACGCTTGCCGAGCGTGTTCGTCAAAGGCTGAACCGGATGAATCTGTTTTCTGCGGTGGAGATACCGGCGCTGAGTCTCGAAGCATCGGGCAGGGCGACGCTTCTTGTGAAGGTGACGGAGGGAACGTATAACAGCTTCGACGGCATCCTTGGGTACGTGCCGCCGCAAACTTCGGGCAACGATGGATACTTCTCCGGCATGGTCAATCTGCAATTCCGGAATCTCCTCGGCACGGCTCGGAAACTCAGCACGCGTTGGTATCGTGAGAACAAAAGTTCGCAGGAGATCGAATTGCATTACT
>JACRFF010000221.1 GCA_016218005.1 Ignavibacteriales bacterium | reverse complement strand
GAGCGGTGAGCTTCAGCGCTTCGGCCGCTTGTTCCTTGTATTCCCAACTGCGCCAGAGAATACTTGAGCACGATTCCGGCGCAATAACGTTGTACCACGCATTCTCAAACATCAGGATGCGGTCTCCTACGCCAATGCCAAGCGCTCCACCGGAGGCGCCTTCCCCAATGATGACGACGATAATCGGCACGGGGAGGCGCGACATTTCCAAAAGGTTGCGAGCGATGGCTTCAGCTTGTCCGCGCTCTTCCGCCTCCAAGCCCGGGAACGCGCCAGGCGTATCCAACATGGTGATGACCGGCCGATTGAATTTTGCGGCAAGCTGCATCAAGCGCAATGCCTTGCGATAACCTTCCGGATTCGGCATACCGAAGTTCCGGTAGATATTGGATTTCGTGTCGCGTCCTTTCTGCTGACCAATCACCATGACGGTTTCTTTATCTATGCGGCCAAAACCTCCGACGATGGCTTTGTCGTACCCAAAATGTCTGTCGCCGTGAAGTTCTATAAAATCTTCCAGCATCATGTGGATATAGTCCAACGTGTACGGCCGCTCCGGATGGCGCGCCAATTGAACGCGCTGCCATCGTGTAAGGTTCGCGTACACACTGTGGCGGAGTTGATCGACTTTCTTCTCCAGCGTCGTAATTTCATCGGCAATATCGAGATTGTCGGAGTACTTGCGCATTTCAACGATCTTCTGTTCCAACTCCACAATCGGCTTTTCAAAATCGAGCACCATTTTTGCCATACACTTCTCCTTGTACGTTACACCGTTGGCTTCAGCCGGTTTCGGCGCCGCACCAACGTTTTCAAAATGATTTCCAGATCGAGCATGAGCGATTGATTCCGTGCGTAGTAGAGATTGTATTGTTCGATCTCACCGGCAGAAAGATTGCGGTCGGTTTGAAGTTGCACAAGACCCATCACGCCGGGCTTCATCAACTTTGCAAACATTTCCAATGAACTTTGACCATCGTTGCTCGCTGGCGGGCCTGCCCGCTCGCCTCGCTTCCCGTCTCGCCTTCGGCCCATCTCGTCTTCGGCCCGTCTCGCCTTCGGCTCGCCGAGGCGGGCTCGCCAAGGCGGGCTCTGTCGGGCTGGTCGTTCAGGCGGGCCGACAAAACTCATGTGCCCAGCAAATACGCGAGGGCAAAACTCGATCCATCCGCTGGACCTTCCCGTTGCGGCCCTGAAGAAATATAGCAAAGGATAGGCCGTAATCAAGATGAGTAAGGATGCCGCCACATCAAAGAGCCGCTTCGCCAGTCGATGCGACCCTTTTTGGATGTTGTAGGTAAGCTCAATGAGCGGCAAATCGTCAAGCGTGTCGATAGTTGTTTTGCCGATCATCACGTCCAGCGTATCCGGCACTAAGTAAAAACTAACCGGATGGCCGGTTGACTGGCTGATGACTTGAAGCATGTCCGTGTATGAAAGAGCGTTTGGCGAGAAAATCACGTCGGATATTTTCAATTGACGCGCAAAGCGTGGAATCATGTCGGGAGTTCCCAGCACCGGAAGCGATTCTCGCACCTCACCGACAAGTTTCCTCGTTGTATCAACGAATCCCACCACTTCATAGCCGCGTCCCGTGCGTTGCCTCAAACGACGAGCAAGCTCGATGGCTTCTTTGCTGGTACCCACCACCACGGCCCGTCTCCCCAAGAGCGAGATCCGGTGCGAAGCTTCCGACCTACCCGTCAACCGCCAAACGAATCTCCAGCCGGGAACGATCACGATGGAAAGGAGGCCGGAGATTGCGACAATGATTCTGCTGAACGCATAGTCTTTGAAGAACGCCGTGAGCGTTGATATGATCAGATACGCCACCGACACTCCAACTATCGACCGCGAGACCGACATCCGGCGATACGTATAGACACCAGCCAAGGATAACGCAAGAACCACCGTCATCGCCGGCACGACGTAAACAATGGGGAGAGCGTAAGGCGGATATTGAAAGATCGCATTCCTTCGGATGAATTCTGCAACAAGCAGCGTAGCATTGACCAAAAGAAAATCAATGAGTGCAATGCGGTGCAGTTTTAACTGCGCGGCAAGCACCGCACCCAGCGACGTTACTCCGATGCTCAACTTTAACAGCCATAGGAATGTGCGAGAAGCTCCCAAGTGCTTTTCCACAAAGAGGCGCATCGCCTCATAAAACATTTTCACTTCGTCGATGCTGCTTCGCCGAGTGCTTTCGCCTTTATAGTGAATTATGGAGGTTGCGTGAAGATAGAATATCTTCCACCCGGCACGTTGGATGCGATAACACCAATCGAGGTCTTCCCCATACATGAAAAAATCCTCGTCCAACCCGCCGACCTCTTCATACACTTTTCGCCGCAGCATCATACACGAGCCGCTGATAGCATCGACTTCGTACGTTTCATCCGGACTTTTGAATGTGAGATTGTAGCGCCCGAAGAATTTTGACGCGGGAAACATTGCACTAAGCCCCATAATCTTTGTGAATGCGACCCACGGCGTTGGAAATCCGCGCCGACACGCCAATTGGAACGTGCCGTCCGGATTCAAGATTCGGCAGCCCACCATCCCCGCGTCGCGATGCGTCTGGAAAAAATCTTTCATCGCCCTCAGCGTGTCTTCTTGCACAACGGTATCCGGATTGACGAGAAGAACATACTCACCGCGGGCGCGGCGAAGCGCAATATTGTTTGCCTTGGCAAATCCTTCGTTCTGACGAGAGACGATGAGTTGAACGCCCGGAAATTTCTTTCGGATCATTTCGACGCTGCCATCACTCGACGCATTGTCGACCACAAAGAACTCCGCACGCAGGCCTCGGCTCGCTTTCTGCAATGACATCAACGCATTTTGCAGAAACTCCTGCACGTTGTAGTTGACGATGATAACCGAAAGATCGAGAGATCGGTTGTGCGTTCGTCTACTTGGCATCGAACAAACTCTTGATTTTCAGTTTCCACACCATCCATGCCGCTTCGTAGATGATGTTCTTCGACATCTTGGAGACTCCAACACGCCGGTCAACGAAGATGATCGGCACTTCGCATACCCTGAATCCTTTTTTCCACGCCATAAAATTCGTCTCAATTTGGAAAGCGTAGCCGTTCGAACGAATCGAATCCAGATCGATGCTTTCCAACACTTTCCGCCGATAGCATTTGAATCCGCCGGTTGCATCCTTAACGGGCATACCGGTAATGAGCCGCGTATAAACGTTGGCAGAGTAGCTAAGAATGAGTCGGCGCATCGGCCAGTTGATCACGTTCACCCCTTGAACATACCGTGAGCCGATGCACAAGTCGCAGTGCTCGATGTGCTTCAACAGTTTTTTCAACGACTTCGGGTCGTGGGAAAAATCAGCGTCCATCTCGAACACAAAGTCGAAATCGTTCGCCAGCGCATACCGGAAACCCGCAACATAGGCTGTGCCCAATCCCATTTTCCCGGGGCGCTCCAACAAATGGATCCGTGGATTGTCTCGCTGCATTTCCTTCACAAGTTGCGCCGAGCCATCCGGAGAATTGTCATCCACCACCAAGACGTGGAACGACGCATCCTGTTCGAGAATGGCGGGAACGAGTGTGGGAATGTTTTCTGCCTCGTTGTAGGTCGGTATGATGACTAAGCACTTTGTCATGGGTCTTCCACGAAAATTATTGTCGTACTGACTCCAACACAGCTTGGGCGATGTACTGCTGCTGCTTATCGTCAAGTTCGGTATGCATTGGCAGCGAGAGAACTTCCTTCGTTGCTAATTCTGCTTCTGGCATTGAACCTTCCGGCTGGTCTGCCGACGCGTACGCTTCCTGCAGATGAAGTGGAATCGGGTAGTAGATTGCGTGCGGGATGTGCTTTTCCGCCAGAGCATGGGCAACTGCGTCCCGCTTGGGCAGCCGAAGCGTGTACTGGTGGAATACGTGCTGTCCGTATGCCGCCTCGAACGGCACGCGCACTGTGCTGCCGGCAAACAATCGGTTGTACGTCGAAGCAGCGCGGCGGCGGGCAGCGATCCAACCGTCGAGATGGCGCAACTTAACCCGAAGGATGGCGGCTTGAATCGCATCCAGCCTGCTGTTGACGCCAAGCATCACGTGCTTGTATCGAACGCGCGAACCGTGATTGGCAATCACGCGAACTTTTTCCGCCAGCGCCGTGTCATTCGTCGTCATCATGCCGCCATCGCCGAAGGCGCCGAGATTCTTGCTCGGGAAAAAACTGATCGCCGCAATGTGGCCGATGCCGCCAAGCTTCGTTCCCTTATAGTCTCCCCCCATCGACTGACAATGATCTTCAATCACGGGAATTCCGTGCTTCCGCGAGATCGCCATAATGGAATCCATGTCTGCCGCCTGACCATACAAGTGAACAGGAACGATGGCTTTGGTTTTTTGGGTGATCTTCGATTCGATCTTTGAAGGATCGATGTTGAATGTGTGAGGATCAATATCGACGTACACCGGCTTGGCGCCCAACAGCGCCATGGTTTCGGCCGTTGCGACAAACGTAAATGGCGTGGTGATGACCTCATCGCCGGGTGCAATCCCCAACGCCATCATGGCAATCTGCAATGCGTCCGTTCCCGATGCGCACGCGACAGCAGACTTCACGCCCAAATAATTTGCAACCTCTTTCTCGAACTCAGCCACCTCTTTGCCGTTGATGTATTGGCCTGAATCCAAAACGGCGTGAATGGCCGCGTCCACTTCCTGCTTGATGTTTCTGTACTGTCCAACAACGTCCACCATCTGCACGTTCATCGATGCCATGTTAGGTGTGCCCTTTCCCGCGCAGCATCACGTAAAATGTATTGAAGAGAATGATAAGATCCAGCCGCCACGACATGTTTTCAATATAGAACAGGTCGAAGCGCACCTTCGCCCGCACGTCGTCAATCGACTCATCATACTTGTGCTTGATCTGTGCCCAGCCGGTGATGCCTGGTTTCACCTGGTGTCGATGCCGATACATCGGAATTTCTTTCGAGAGCCGCTCCACAAAATATGGACGTTCGGGACGCGGACCGACTAAACTCATGTCGCCGACAAGCACGTTCCAGAACTGCGGAATCTCGTCGAGGTGTGTTTTCCGCAAGATGCGGCCCATCCGGGTTACGCGTGGATCGTCCTTGCCCGCCCACACCGGGCCCGATTGCCGCTCTGCAACGGTTCTCATCGAGCGAAATTTTAGAACCTTGAACCTGACTCCATCCTTCCCTACACGCTCCTGCCGATAGAACACCGGACCCTTTGAATCCATTTTGATCATCAGACTCGCAAAAATCCAAACCGGCAATCCCATCAGCACGAGCAAGCCGGCCACGAGAATATCCAGCAGTCGTTTTGCCGCCGCCTCCCACGGCTTGAGCAATTGCGGACGCAGGTCCATCAACGGCGTGCCATAGAGCGAGCTGATTCTCGCTTGCCCGCTGACAATATCATAAAGGTCTGGCATTATTTTCAGGCCGACGTTCTTTCCTTCGCACAGTCTGAGCACCTCCAACAATTGGTTGTGCTGGGAAGATTCGAGTCCCACAAGAATTTCTGCTATATGATGTTGTTCTATGAGGCGAGGAAGTTCAGCCGTTACGCCTACTTGGGGAATGGATTTGTATGAGGGCGGATTCGAGGCGGGCCTGCCTGTTACTGCGTTTTGGTAGGCGGGCCTCGCCGTTCCGCCCGAAGGCCGAACGAAACCTACCACACGATGTCCCAGCACCGGAAATTTGAGAACTGTATCGCAAAGATGAAACGCCTGCTTGGACCAACCGACGATCAGAGCGTTTTGAAGTCCGATACCCGACGCCAGCAACCGTTTTTGAACGTACCGCATGGTCAGGCGGCCCAACGACAACATCCCCACTAAGATGGCCCAGTAGCCGACAATGAGGAGACGCGAATTGGAAGAAGATTGAACCGACTGATCATCAATGAAGATCAAGAAGAAGAGCAGCAGCACGCCGAATCCGGTGGAGCGAAAGAGCGCCACCAATTCGTTGAAGCGCGAATCCAATCGGGAAAATCCATACAGTCCGAAAAAAAACATCCACAAGATCCAAAACGCACACAGTACGAGATTGGGAAGCATAAGTTCCGGCTCGATGGCGTACGCTAACCAGCCGCTGCGGATTCGGACAAGATAATACAGAGCGAACGCCGCCTGAATCATGATGGCATCAACGGCCAATGTGAGCGCTGTTTCAGAGCGGCGATTCATGACGAACTCAGAATCGAAAGAATTCGTTCGGAGGCTTTGCCGTCTCCGTACGGATTTTCGGCGGTCCGGATAAGCACCGGCGCGTTGATTTGCTTGCGCACAGCCTGAACAATTTACTTTTTGTCCGCACCGACCAACTGTGAAAATCCACGATGGACACTCGCCATCCGCTCGGTCACATCGCGCATAACGATGGCGTACTTTCCCAATGACGGCGCCTCTTCCTGGATTCCGCCGGAATCGGTCAATACAAATTCGCAGTTCTTCAACAGCATTACAAGTTCGAGGTATGGCTGAGGAGAAATGAGATGTACGTTGTGGATGTTCCCCAGAAGCGCGTGCACCGGTCTTACAACATTCGGGTTGAGGTGAACGGGGTACACGAAATGGTAACGCGGAAATTCCAAGGCAACTTCTTTGATTGCCTCGCAAATGTTACGGAATCCATCGCCGAAACTTTCCCGCCGGTGCGCAGTGATGAGAACGAAAGGTTGCTGCAATGCGGGCGCTATGGAATTCCACCGATCAAGCTGCTGCGTACGCATAAGGTAGAATAACGCATCAACGACCGTATTGCCGGTAACGTGCAGAGTCGGCTCGGCAATTCCTTCGTTCACAAGGTTAGCCTTCGAAGAATCGGTCGGGCAGAAGTTGTACGCCGCAAGACAAGAGATGACTTTGCGGTTCAACTCTTCGGGATACGGCGCGTCGAGGTTATAGCTGCGAAGTCCTGCCTCGACGTGCGCCACCGGAACACGCATGTTGAACGAGCAGAGCGCTGCCATGGCGGCGGTAGTAGTATCGCCTTGCACCATGAGCACATCCGGCGTTCGCCGCTGGATAATAGCCGGCAATCGTTCGAAGACAGTCGCCGAAATATCGTTGAGTGATTGATCCGGTTTCATGATTTCAAGATTGTCGACCGGCATCAATCCGAAGATGGACATTGCTTCCTGCGCCATCGTTTGATGCTGGCCGGTTATGCAGAGGTCGATGTGCACATGCTTCTTGAATTGTGCTTCGGCGGTCAACACCACCGGCGCCAGCTTAATAATCTCCGGCCGCGTGCCGGCGATGATGAGAATGCGTTTCAGCATAGGTGTTCTTGGTGAACTCAATTCGGATGAAAAACTTGCCGCATTTCCTGATACAAATGATCGAGACCATTGACCATGGTTTCAACACTCCACGCATCCATAACGAAATTCCGTCCTCGCTCACCGAAGGTCTTCCGTTTGTCTTCGTCGGTCAGAAGGGTAACAATCGCTTCGACTAAACCGCCTACATCTTCAGGCCTAACGAGATATCCGGTTTCTGCATGATGCACCACTTCGTGAGCACCGTCAATGTCAAAAGAGACGACCGGTTTCCCGGCGGCCAGCGCTTGGGGAAGGACGCGGGCAAGACCCTCGAGGAGGCTCGTGTGCACAACAACATCCAAAGCCCCAATCAGGGAAGGGATATCCTGCTGTGCGACGAGTCCGGAAAAAATCACGTGAGTATCAAGTTTTCGATCGCTTACCATCCGCCGATAATGCGACTCCAATTCCCCACTTCCTACGAAGACGAACTTCGCAGATGGAACCCGTTCGACCACCCGGGGGATTGCATCCATGAGATAGTTGTAGCCCTTGAGTCGAGAAAAGCGCGCGATCTTCCCCACGACTAGATCGTTGGGTTGAAGCCCGAGATTCTTTCGCACATCATTTGCACCTGCGGGCGTCGTTAGGAATTCCTCCATCTCAAATCCACTCCTAATGGCCACGAACTTCTCCCGTCGACCCAGACGGACCGTTAGAGATTTTTCAATGATGGTATCGGTCACCGCAACGATTTTATGGGAAAACCGCGCCCCAATCTTCTCAATCAAAACATATAGGTATGACAGCCACTTGTTCTGGTAATCGTGGAAAGGCAATCCGTGGATCGTGTGAATGACAACAGGCACGCCCGCCGCCGCAGCTGCTAACCGGCCAAGAAATCCCGCTTTGGAACTATGCGTGTGTACGATGTCAAACCGCTCTTTCACAAGGAAGAAAAATATCTGCATCAAGGCAACAACATCATAGACGGGGTGAATACTGCGCCGAAGCAACGGGAACACTTTGACCGGGACATTGTTCCTCCGAGCGCGCTCAAAAAGACTTCCCTCGGATTCGATGTTCATCCCTGTGAGGATCTGAACATCGTATCCTCGCTTCAGCAGACCCTCCGCTGAAAGTAGAGTATTCTCAGTCGCACCGCCTAAACTGAATACGGTGATAATGTGGAGAACCCGAACAGGCTTCGTCGCCGGAGCCATCGTACTACCTCTTCCAGCTTTCAACGAGCCGCTCCACCGTCCTTCGCAATCCTTCCCGCCAACGAACGCGTGGCGCATAATTCATCACTGCCTGTGCAAGCCCAATGTCAGCGAGAGAATGCTTCACATCTCCAGTCCGCTCTGGTTTGTACTCAGGCTCAATCGATGTTCCCAAAATTGAATTCAGTTCCTTGACCAAATCATTGAGTGTGATTGCTTCTTGACACGCGATGTTCATCACTTTTCCATTCGCCCCTGGTTCATGAACCGCCAGTACGTTCGCCATAACGACATTTTCCACGTAGCTGAAATCTCTGGACTGCGAACCATCCCCGTAGATCACGGGACGTTGACCATTGGCCAGCGCTTTGATAAATATGGGGATGACTGCCGAATACTGCGAATGGGGGTTCTGTCTGGGACCAAAGACATTGAAATATCGTAAGGTGACCGTTGGAAGCCCATAGATTGTCCAAAATACCCTGGCGTAGTGCTCGCATGCCAGCTTGGAGACCGCATACGGGGAAAGCGGCACGGGTTCCATGGTCTCACGCTTTGGCAGCGTATGTGTATTCCCATACACAGAAGAGGATGAGGCCAGAACCACCTTCTTGACTCCCTCGTCGCGACTTGCCACAAGCACGTTCAATGTTCCAGTAACATTCACATCGTTGGTGTTTGTTGGTTGTTCAATGGACCTAGGGACTGAGGGCAATGCTCCTTGATGGAGAACATAGTCGATGCTTCGAGCGGCTTGCCGAACGGTCTCCAAATCTTTTAAGTCGCCTTCAACAACCTCTATTTTGTCCATGAAAGGAATTAAGTTTTCTCGGCGGCCCGTTGCGAAGTTATCAAGAACACGCACTCGTTGATTGGATCTAACAAGTTCTTCGACAATATTAGACCCGATAAAGCCACCACCCCCTGTTATAAGATAAGTTGCCATTGATAGTCTTTCTGCATTATTCTCTTTTGCCTGATTCTTGATTCCTTGAAGACTGCTTCAATATCGGAAGGAAGAAGAACACTTCATACTCATCAGCACCTTGGTCTCACGGTCGCGCAGTTACGAGGCCATCGCCTCATCAATTCCCGGAGGTTGACGGGCGCGCAGCGATCAATTCTCTATGTTCCATTCTTGGCTTCCTTCGATCTATTCGATGCACAGGTCTATCGCGACACGCTAATGGCCGTCAATGAATTCGCGATTCCAAAGCTCGAAATTCAGCAGCAGCCAGAGCGGTGTATCGAAAACCTCTTGTCCATTTTTGTGAAGGCAATAGAGCTTTTCGATTTCCGATTGGTTGAAGTAACCTCTCGCGGTGGTTCTTCGATCTAGTAGTGTCTCGAAGAGAAAACCCTTCAGCTCGCCTCTAAACCATGGATCGGTCGGTACCGCAAAACCATGCTTCCGCTTGCTCAATACTGAGGGTGGAAGAATGTCCCTCACCGAGTCCTTTAGAATACGCTTTGTGGAAATTCCCCTTATCTTGAATTTGGCCGGAATCTGAAAAGCAAGTTCGACCAGACGGTAGTCCAGAAGAGGCAATCTACCTTCCAGGCCAAACGCCATTGTCGCCTTGTCCACTTTTTCCATGAATGTATCAACAAGCCACGTCTTCACATCAACATACATTATCCGGTTGAGATGATCGCTTAACGCTTTCCTCTCCTTCGGAAGATGATAGTAATATGCGTACGAAGATCTGGGATCATGATCACCTATGGCTCGGAGCCAATCTTGGTGCAATAATCGCGATCTCATCTCGGGCGTGAAGACTTCCAGCCACTTCGCATAGCGTACTGGTTGGTAAGGATCAGGCAGCGTAGAAACAATCCGCTTAAGCCGCCGGAATCTTGGTATGCTGTTCACAAGGTTCGGGAGGATGTTCTCTCGCAGGGTTGCTGGCAGTTTTTGATACAAAGGAGCGAACTGGTCGGCAACATATCTACGGTACCCTCCGAACAATTCATCGCCTCCTTCGCCAGCAAGGACCACTTTCACTTCTTTGCGTGCAAACTCACTTAACAAATAGACCGGGAAATTCGCAGCATCGCCAAACGGCTCGTCGTACTGATACACGAGCTTCTGCAATGTCCCAACCAAATCAAGATGATCGACACGAAGCTCATGGTGTTCTGTTCCAAGGAATTCAGCAACGCGTCGTGCATCCGACAGTTCATTGTAACCGCCCCCGACAGTGAACCCAAGTGAGAAAGTTTTTACGGGACCGGATGCATGACGCTTCATCAGTGCAACGACGACACTAGAGTCAATGCCGCCGCTGAGAAAAGCGCCGACAGGGACATCCGCAACAATTCTCCTCCTTACCGAATCATCGAGAATTTCTCTGATCTTGTCGCAGTAATCACCGTAACCAATATGTTCCGACTCGTCCACTTGAGGCTCATCACCCACGTCCCAATATGGAATCACATCAATGGAATTCTCGTGGGCAATCATGTAATGTCCTGGCAGAAGCTTGTAAATGTTTTCGAACATCGTGTTGGGTGCAACGGAATGCCCAAACGCCAGGTAATTTGCGAGTCCCTTGGGATTGATGTTGCGCGGAATGGTTCCGTCAGCGACAATCGCTTTGATCTCCGAGGCAAATACGAACCGATTGATGCCCTTATAGTAGTAGAATGGCTTTTCGCCTATTCGATCTCTCGCTGCTACGAGATGTTTCTTGCGCTGATCCCAAATGGCAAAAGCAAACATTCCATTGAAACGTTTGAAACACTGCACGCCCCATTCCTCATACGCCCGCAAGACAACTTCCGTGTCTGTCTTTGAATGAAATCGATATCCCAGAGAAACAAGCTCCGAGCGGAGGTCTTGAAAGTTGTACAACTCACCGTTGTAGACGATGCAACACGACTTGTCATCATTGAAGATAGGCTGATGCCCACCAGCAAGGTCAATGATGCTCAATCGACAATTACCAAGGAATACCCCTTCTGCAGACCAAGAGCCTTGATCATCAGGACCTCTATGCGAAATGCAATTGAGTTGCTTCTCGGCAGATACAAAATGTTCACCCCGCGAAGACACTATTCCAAAGATGCCACACACTACGGATGCTCCTCTACACATTTACGAAAAAATGCCTCAAGGCGTGGTGCGATAACCTGCGTGCTATATTCCCTTTCAACCAGATCTCGTCCTGCTGTTCCCATCCTCTCCCTCAGACCCGAATCGTTGGACAAGGCAACGAGGGCCTCGACCCACTCTTCGGTTGTCGACGCAAGAAAACCGTTTCGTCCATGGTTAACGATTATTTTGTTGACTCCAATCGGTGAGGCAATTACCGGCCGCGAGCATGCCATGTATTTGATGAGTTTGTGGCCACATTTGCCGCGTTCCCACGGTGAATCTGTGAGCGGCATAATACCCACATCGAACTGGCAGATCTCATCGGCCTCTGTATCGTCGTTCCACTTTGAAGCCTCCACCTGAACACCTGGCAGCACATAATGATCAACGCCGACGACCTTGAGTGTAATATTTGTTGTCCGTGTGAGTTTGCGAATCGCTTCGTGAACAAGAGCGAGATAATGAACTGTGCTTGGACTCCCGACCCATCCGACTGTGAACCTTCCGTTATCCTTGGGCGGCTTCCGGGGGTATCGGGCTACGTCTATTGTAGTTGGCAATTTCTCAATCCGTTTTGCGCCGGCACGCGTGGCATAGCCTCCCAAATATGGATTGCCGACAATTACACCGGCAGCTTGCCGCATGACGTCGGCAATCTTGGTGCCGAGCAACAATTGGACAAAAGGTAATCGATGAAAGTCGTACCGATGGAATATTGCATCGTCATAGTCAACCACATACGGGATCTGGCGGCCTTGGAACCAACCCTCTATTCTTTGCGGAATCCACGGAAACAGTTCATATTCTATCCAGAGAAGGTCGTAATCCTTTTTTGATGCGAGCCGAAGCGCTCGCCGAACATAGGACAAAATGATGTTGAATGCCGGCAGCCGGCGACCAGCGTATAGTTTGCGTATGTATTCATCTGACAAGAGAACATTCACTGTGATGTCGTGGCCACGATCGCGAAGATACTCCAGATATTGGTAGCTTCGATACCGGCTCGAAGCCCCAAGTTGGCCGTAGCGACTCAGCAGAAGGATTTTCATTCCAAACCCCGAGCCTCTCTGTGCAATGGAAATCTCGCCCATAGCATACCGTACGCCTTAAGCGTATCAATGGCTGTCCGGGCAGAACGCTGGCACAATGATAAGAATATTCGCGTCAATGGTTCAAACAAGAGCGTGCATACGTAAACAGCAAGAGCGCTAGGCAGGGAAAAATTTTTGAAAGCATATCGAACTCTGCTTTCGAGTGAATAGAAAAGGCGCTTAGCTTTTGTTTGTTCAGATGCGCCTCCCCCCTTATGATAAGCCCGAGCCTCAGAGCAATAGTAGCATTCAAATCCTACCTTCTTGGCGCGGAGTGAGAAATCCAAATCTTCCAGATAGACAAAAAACCTTTCATCAAAGCCACCCAAACGCTCAAAGAGTGATCTTCGCACGAGATAGAAGGCTCCGATAACGTGATCGACAGTTCGACTATCGTTGTGTGCCCACTCTACCATCATATGTCCTCTGAAGACCGAAGGGAATACGCGGTTCAACCCAAAGATCGGACTGAGAAAATCCATAGTAGTGGGAAATCTAGAGCAACTGCGCATAACGCATCCAGCCAAACCTACAAGCTGAACGCCCATGATGCCAATTGTCTCACTTGCCGGGCTGCTAAGAACGCGAAGGGGTGCTACGATTGAATCCGAATTCAATCGCGTATCTGGATTCAAGAAGAGGATGAATTCCGACTTTCCTATCCCGACACCTTGGTTGCAGGCAGCTCCAAAACCATGATTCGTCTTGTTCGCGACGATCAACACTGGTAGACTCAGACCGTCCAACGCTTGAATTGAGCTATCAGTGGATGCGTTGTCAACAACGATAACATGCTGAAGGTCTAACTCTTCGTGTTTGGCATGAACGATGGATGCAAGGCACTCTCGAAGCTGATTTCCAGCATTCCAATTGACAATGATAATATCCAATGATGGCTTCATCAGACCCGTCTGTTGAGTGTTTCTGATGTAGGAATAGAGTCACGCTTGAACAGATGCCTCTTACGCACCATTCCTCTCCTGAGTACACTCAAGAAGCCGATCGCAGCACTCGATAAGAATTTGTGTGTTCTTTGCTGCTTGGAATTCTTCAGCCACCTTTTGTTTGCCGGCAAGGCCCATGGTTTTCCGCAGCCGCCCATCATCGAGCAAGGTCTCGATCGCTTTGGCAATCGCTTCGTGATCGCCCGGAGGAACTAATATCCCATTCATCCCCTGGGTTATCAATCGGTTCATATGGGGCGTAGCTGCAACAACGACGGGCTTGGCAAATCCCCAAGCTTCTACTACCGGCCGACTGAAGTGGGAATACGATGCTGGG
>JACRFF010000216.1 GCA_016218005.1 Ignavibacteriales bacterium | reverse complement strand
CTAAAACCGACCCTATCACCTACAACAGCTCAACCGGCGCAATTGGCTTAGGCTACAATAGCACAAATTTGCAGCTCACCACCAATCAGCTCAACACTATCCAGAATATTGCCACTAACTCCACTCCCACCTTTGCCGGCATCATTACTACCGGTAACATCGGCTTAGGCACTGCTACCACTATCGAAAAACTCCACGTCTCCGGCAACATCCATCAGTCTGGCGTCTCGGACAGCATCGGGGGAGCCGGTTATATGTTAGGTTCGGACACCAGCAGAAACTGGGTCCTGCGCAACAGCGCAACCAGCAATAACCTGAACCTCGATTATTATTCAGGTAGCTGGAAGACGGCCCTCACGGTTTTGAATTCCACCGGCAACGTGGGTATCGGCACCACCAATCCGACGCAAAAATTAGATATCAACGGCATTGTGAACTCTACCGGTATCTATGTCAATGGCAGCCCATACCAGAGTAGCCAGTGGACCACTACTGGAAGCGACATTTATTATACCACTGGCAACGTGGGCATTGGCACCGCCACCACTATTGAAAAACTCCAGGTCTCAGGCAACATCCATCAGACCGCGGCCTCGGACAGTCAAGGTGGAGCGGGATATATGTTAGGCGCGGATAATAGCCGAAACTGGGTCCTGCGCCGCACCACCACCGGTAATAACCTATCCCTGGATTACTACACCGGCAGCGCCTGGGGCACTGCCTTCACGGTTTTAAATTTAACCGGCAACGTCGGCATTGGCACCAATAACCCTGGCGCCCTATTTAGCGTCGGCGCTGACGCGTTTAAGGTTACCTCAGCCGGAACCGTTACTGCCGGCGCCTGGAATGCAACTACTATCGCCGCTGCCAACGGCGGCACAGGTCAGACCAGTTATACTATTGGCGATATACTTTACGCCTCATCTACCACCGCCCTTTCTAAGTTAGCTGATATTGCCACCGGCAATGTCTTGCTCTCAGGCGGGGTAGGGGCTGCTCCGTCCTGGGGCAAGGTGGCCTTAGGTACCCACACCACGGGAAATTATGCCGCTACTCTTGCGGGCACAGCGAATCAGCTCGCTGCCTCGGCTTCAACCGGAGACATTACCCTCTCTATTCCCAATGATTTCCGCGCCCCTGGCACAGTCAACGCCATAACCGGCATCAATACCGGCGCTGATGCCGGCACGCAAAGAATTGATGCCTCAGGTAATCTCGCCAATATTGGCAACTTGACCCTCTCGGGTGCGATTTCCGGCGGCACCACCTATTCTGGCTCAGGCAACATCACCTCCACCGCAGGCGTCCTGACCGTCAGCGGCGCTGGCAGCTCTACTATTGCTGGCAACGTGGGCATTGGCAACACTGTTCCTCTTGGGCCGCTCCACGTTGGAACTACTGGCACACCGACTTTATTTGTCGCCGCTTCCGGCAACGTCGGAGTAGGGCTCACCAATCCCGCCTACAAATTACAGGTCAACGGAGATTTGCGGGCCACGACCATCTATGGCAGCATTGCTGAAGGCGGCGGGGCTGCCGGCTGGGTGGATGATGGCACGGTCATCCGGCTCCAGACCTCAACCGACAACATCGGCATTGGTTGGACCTCTCCTTTAGAAAAACTCCACCTTGCCGGTAATATCCTGCAGACCAGCTCCTCGGACAGCGTCGGCACAGCCGGGTTTATGTTAGGCTCGGATACCCAGAGATACTGGGTCTTGCGCCGCACCACCACGGGAAATAACCTGGCCTTAGATTACTATAATACCAGTAGCGTCTGGAATAATCTCCTCACTATTTTAGATAGCAGCGGCAATATCGGCATTGGCACGCTTGCTCCAGCGTCAAAATTAGAGCTCTTTGGCTCAGGCGCCGGAACCGGCTTTCTGCTGCGCCTGAGGGATTCCGGCGGCCTGGACAAGGTCAGCTTTTTAGATAACGGTAACCTCGGCATTGGCACCACCAGCCCCTTAAATAAATTAGATGTAGGTGGCTCAGTGGCGATTGGAAGTTATGCCGGTCTAACTCAGTCCCCGGCCAATGGCCTGGCAGTCAGCGGAAATATCGGAATTGGCACGGCCACGGCTATTGATAAAATTCACCTGGCTGGGAGCGCCTTGCAATCCAGCGCCTCAGACAGCGTCGGCGGAGCAGGATATTTTCTTGGCTCGGATACCCAGAGATACTGGGCCTTTCGCCGCACTACCACAGGCAATAACCTGGCCTTAGATTACTACACCGGCAGCGTCTGGAATAACGCCCTCACCGCCTTAAGCTCCAACGGCAACGTCGGCATCGGCACCATAGCGCCAGCCCAGAAATTAGAGGTCTCAGGCGCCATCAAGACCACTAACTTAACTATCGGCACACTCTCCGGCGTCTTAAAGGCCTCCTCAGGCGCTGTGGCTGGCTCAGCCACCACCGACGAACTCGATCAAGGTTCAACCAATTAGTATTACGCGGATAGCTTGGCCCGGGCCGCGCTCTCTAAAACCGACCCTATCACCTACAACAGCTCAACCGGCGCAATTGGCTTAGGCTACAATACTACTAACCTGCAACTCACCGCTAATCAACTCAACACCATCCAGAATATTGCCACTAACTCCACTCCCACCTTTGGGGGTATCACCACCACTGGTGCCTCTTACCTATCCACTGGCGCATCCAGTAACGTGGGTTTAGGTTACACCGCGCCCATTGAAAAACTCCACGTCTCCGGCAACATCCATCAGGCCACTGCCTCGGACAGTCAAGGTGGAGCGGGATATATGTTAGGCGCG
>JACRFF010000215.1 GCA_016218005.1 Ignavibacteriales bacterium | reverse complement strand
GGTGTTCAGGTCGTTGCCGAACCATTTCGTGTTGGGAACTAATTCATCTTGATATCCGCCGCCGCCAAGCCAATCGGCATTGTCGACAGGATGAAAATCGGTGTACGTCCACGTCAGATTTGCTTCACCCGTTCCGGTGTGAGTTACATACGTGAGACCTGTCGATGTCCGCGCTTGCAGAGCCGTCGTAGTGGCGAGGTTGGTTCCGTTGTACCAAATTGCTTGCGGGTAGTAGCCGTTGGTCTGGTCGGCCCATTGCCATTCCCATTGACCTTGGGAATTTGTTCCTTCCTTGCGAGCCACGAGACGAATCTCAACGGTGGACGTCGCGGTCAACGTGAACTTGTACTCATCGATGTCGCCGGAGTAATCAATGTGGGCGCGAATCGTTTTGCCGGAACCGGGGAACGAATTGTTCTGTCCGCTGCCATTGTTCGGCTCGGATTCCCAGTAGACGGTTTGATCGGGCGTGGCGTTGTTCCAGTTTATATAGAGATCATAGCCGCGCTGCGTTGATGCCAATGTATAGTCGAGACAGTAGCCGGCAATTTGGATGTAGTAGTCGCCAGCCGTTGCGCTGGTCAATCGCCAATGCACTTCATTAGTTGGGTATGCGACGTACTGCGTGCTGTTGCGATACGCTTTGTCGAACACGTACTGTTTCACGGCAGGGTTGCTCTCATCCTGAGCGACGTCGCCATAGATATGATTGAGAATGACGTCCGCATACACATCCATCCGCGCTCCGTTCGTAGTGCTATGCGCCGCCGAGAGCAAGCTCGTGAGTTCCGCTTTCGAACCAAACCGAGTTTGGGTGGTGCCTTTCTGGTTGTAAGCACCAAGATCATAGTGATCGAAAATACCGTACCCCATGTCAGAAATTCCCCAGTTTCCTTTGCTGGGAGGCGGGGTCCAAAGAGCGGTAATTCCTGCGGACTTGAGGTACGGAATCTTCACCCGAAGCGAATCGTACCAGAATCCGTTTTTGTTCGTCGTATCGACGGGAACGTTCCAATAGAACGCTTGCATCATAACATCGTTCTGTGCAAACGCGCTTGGAGAAAACAAACCGAGAAACAGCAACACCATACTGCACAACTTGAAAATGGCCTTGCGGTAATCCATAGCTCGCCCTCCTATAAGTAAGATGAGAGAATAAGTCGCTTCTCTGCGGAAGCGCTTCCAAAATATAGAGGATTTCGGCTCAGTGTCAAGTCATAATTTACCTATAATCTGACCACAGGATTGCTGAATGACTGGGAAGCCGATGGGCTGGTTTGCGAAGATTGGAGCGGTTTCCGTTGGCCAGCGTGCGAAAACCAACGTGTTTGAGCGATCAGCCACCACAGCCGCAACAATAGCAGTACGCCCACCACGACGGCGTAGATCGTCGGTTCACGCAAATCGGCCTTCACCCGCCAGATAAAATGAACGACGCCGCCTATGCCGATGAGATAGGTGAGACGGTGCAGGGCGTTCCAGCGTTTTCCGCCGAGCCACTTCTGCGCCTTGTTGAACGAGGTAAGCGCTAACGGAATCAACAATACGAAGCTCGCAAATCCGATGGCGATGAACTTGCGCTTGGCAACATCATCAAACATTTCTTGCCACTCAAAGAATTTGTCGAGCCAAATGTAGGTAGTGAAATGCAGCGCCGCATAGAAAAACGCAAACACACCGGTCATTCTGCGGAAACGAGAGAGCCACGAGAGCTTGGCCAGTTTTCGCGCCGGCGTAATGGCAAGCGTGATGACGAGAAACCGCAGCGTCCAAATGCCGGTGGCGTTGGTGATGTCGGCAATCGGGTTGGCGCTCAGTCGGTCGTGGAAAAAATTCCACGCAAGCGCGGCCAACGGCACAAGCGCCGCGGTAAACACCGCCGGCTTCACAATCGTTCCGACCCAATCAAATCGTTGTGTGGTCATGCTCAGATTGAAGATTGCCAGTTTGGAATGAACGACGTTAAAAATGTTTTTTCAGGTCCATCCCGGCGTACAGATAACCGACCTGCTCAGCGTAACCGTTGAACATCACCGTCTTGCGCTTGAGGAACTCCCCAATGCGTCGCTCGGATTTTTGGCTCCACCGTGGATGGTCGGCCTCCGGATTGACGTTGGAATAGAAACCATACTCGTCCGGCGCCGAGATGTTCCACGTTGTCGGCGGCTCCTTCTCCACAAAGCCAATCTTCACGATCGACTTGATGCTCTTGAATCCGTACTTCCACGGAACGACTAACCGCAGCGGAGCGCCGTTTTGGTTCGGCAGCCCTTTCCCGTACAATCCGGCGGCCAACAACGTCAGCGGATGCATTGCCTCGTCCAATCGCAGCCCTTCGACGTACGGCCAATTGAGATACGGGCGGCGCTGCCCGATCATTTCTTCCGGTCGGTAGACAGTTTCAAACGTTACATACTTTGCTTTCGACGTCGGTTCAACGCGCTTGATGAGGCCGGCAAGCGGAAAGCCAAGCCACGGAATCACCATTGACCATCCTTCGACGCAGCGAAGACGGTAGATGCGGTCTTCCAACTTGTGCGGCTTGATAAAATCCTCGAGATGATACGCGGCTGGCTTTTTTACCAAGCCCTCCACGTTCACCGTCCAAGGTGAGAGCTTAAAGTTGCCCGAGTTCTTGGCGGGGTCGCTTTTGTCCGTGCCGAACTCGTAGAAATTGTTGTAGGTGGTGATGTCTTTGTAAGAGTTAGGCTCCTCGTCCGAATCAAACGGTCTCTTTTTTCCACGAGGCCATCTCTCCTGACCGAGGAGCCGCTCCGGAACGGCCGCACCGACAGCCAGTCCCACCACCGCCGCCGATGCCGCCTCAATCGTCTGAACCACTGATTCGCACTGATGGTGTGATTTCGCTGAGTGTCAATCCAGAAAATTGTCAATCTGTGTAATCCTCTCATCGGCGCTCATCGGCGGTTCGGACTATTTATCACTCTCCTCCATTCCAAGCTCTTTGCTCCAAAGTTGATCAACAAGCCAATCTCTAAATGATATGCTTCAAGATAATTAATTGCCTGTGCCAGATGGACATCTTCCAACTGTGAAATGGCCTTCAACTCAACCATGACCTTATCCTCAACCAAGAAATCAACCCGTCGGGTGCCGATTTGCTGATCATCATAGAAAATTGGCATTTCCAGTTCACGCTGATATGATAACGCTGCTTTTGCCAATTCGATTGTAAGCGCACGTTGGTAGATGACTTCTTGAAATCCATTCCCGAGCGTCGAGTGAACCTTCATTGCTGCACCGATAATCTTACCGGTGATGTCGGAATACTTGTAATCGTTCATCGTCTGAACCATTGATTCGCACTGATGGTGTGATTTCGCTGAGTGTCAATCCAGAAAATTGTCAATCTGTGTAATCCTCTCATCGGCGTCAATCTGTGGTTCAGACCTCCCCCTCCACAATCGCAATCTCTTCCTCCGTTAGCTCGTACAGCT
>JACRFF010000217.1 GCA_016218005.1 Ignavibacteriales bacterium | reverse complement strand
AGTTTGCCTTCCGCCGATGATTGAAATTCCTTTCAGCAGTGAAAGAACATCGGCCAGCGATTGTGCGACGTTTGATTTGATCTGTTCGTTTGAGATGACGGTAACGCTGCGTCCGACTTCATGGAGCGGCTGCTCCAAACGTGTTGCGGTGATAACGACCTCCGGTTGTTTGTAGATTCGCATCGAATCCACCGGCTGTTGCTGACTTAATGCCGATGAAATAAGAACGCTGCTGAAAAAAATCACTGCTCGCATAGTGAACCCCTTGCTGTTGGTGAATGAATTACCGCGCCGTAAGCGGCCTGGTATCTACTACGACGGCATCCTTCGACGCGGCTCAGGATTATTTTTCACTTTGCCATTCATCCCGCCCGCAAGCGGGCGGGTATTCTGGTGGTGAAAAATAAAAAAAGCCCTAACCTTCCGAACGAAGATTAGGGCTAACGAAAAAAAGTTGACAAACTTTAGTTCAAGCGCCTTCCCGCGAAGGTCTCAATACAAACGATTGTGGCAGGTCTCCTGGCTTTCCCTTTTGATGCGTCTTCCCATCCTTCGTACTCTGCGGACAGTGATGATAACATCGAGACATCTGACTGAACAGATGCCGGGATTACAGTTGCGGGGCAGCTTTCGATTTGTTCCCTCTCCATAGTACACAACGCAGTACCGATGATAGCGACGGAACGCACGAAATTCCCTTTTCATCCCGTTCCCATCAAGGAACGGGACACCACAACATTACTTTCAAAGAACGTTATGTGTAGAACAAAAAATTTAGAACGGCAAATCGTCTTTTTCCGGCGCAGGCGCCTCCGGATGAACGGGCGCCGAACCCGCATCAGCCGAGCTTCCTTTGCTATCCAACATCAACATTTCATCGACAACAATTTCTGTTACATATCGCTTGACGCCATTTTTATCATCGTACGATCGGTATTGCAAGCGGCCTTCGACGTAGATTTTGCTTCCCTTCTTCAAGTACTCTCCGATAATCTCAGCAAGTTTGCGCCATGCAACAAGATTATGCCATTGCGTTTTTTCCTGAATGGCGCCATCCTGATCCTTCCACGATTCGTTTGTGGCAAGCGTGAAACTTGCGACGGCAACACCGGCGCTGGTGTACCGCAACTCCGGGTCTTTGCCCAGATTCCCGATGAGGGTGACTTTGTTGACGCTGCGTTTTGCCATACGATGCTCCTGCGTGCAGAGTGGAGTTATTGCGTTGGGTAACGACGATGAGAAGATAGACGATTAAGCACCAATTGTCAAGATCGTATGCGTACGTGTCCGACGGAGGATTTACGCTCCATGACAGTTCTTGTACTTTTTCCCGCTGCCGCACGGACACGGGTCGTTACGACCGATTTTTTCTGCAACTCTGATCGGCTGCACTTTACGGGGCGGACCGCCTACGCCGACATGCCGGGCTTCATCTCCGGACACAGGCTCTCGGTTGGCAGCAAGTCCTGCGCCAAGCGCTGAATCGTGCGTGAAGGTAATATTGACCGGCCGTCGTACCCGATGCGCCGGCAACTGGTCGGCTCGCTCGGGATAAAGTTTAAAGACCATTCCCAGAACATCATCGGAAATCAAATCCATCAACTCCATGAACATTCGGAACGATTCACCTTTGTATTCTACGAGTGGATCTTTTTGCCCGTATCCGCGCAGATGGATGCCCTCCTTCAGATCATCCATCTCCCGCAAATGGTCTCGCCATTTCGAGTCGATGACTTGAAGCATGGCCATTTTCTCCAGAGTCGCCATCATATCGCGCCCAAGTTGTTCTTCCTTGCGTCGATAGAACTCCTCTGCCGCTCGCGCAATTTCATCTGCCAATCCTTGTTCACCCAACCGCTGAAACTGTTCTGGAGTAACAGCAAGGTCTACGAGGAACTTCTGCCGCACTTCATCTTTCATACCCGCCACGTCGCCTGCCGTATAATATTGCTGGGCAATCTTGTAAGCAACATCGTGCAGCATATCGAAAATGTCATCCCGCAGCCGCTCTCCCAACAGTGCATGCCGCCGCCGCGAGTAAATAACTTCGCGCTGCTGATTCATGACATTGTCATATTCCAACAGCCGCTTCCGAATGCCGAAGTTGTTTTCCTCTACTTTCTTTTGCGCGCGCTCCACCGAACGCGTGATCATGGGGTGCTGGATGACCTCCCCTTCCTGCAATCCCATGCGCTCCATGATTTTTGCGATGCGCTCACTTCCGAACAACCGCATCAGATCATCCTCAAGCGACAAATAGAACCGCGATGACCCCGGATCACCCTGTCTGCCGGCACGACCACGCAATTGGCGGTCAATTCGACGCGCCTCGTGCCGCTCCGTGCCAACGATATGCAATCCGCCGGACTCTCGCACACCCGGTCCAAGTTTAATGTCCGTGCCTCTGCCGGCCATATTGGTCGAGATCGTCACGGTGCCGGGCAACCCCGCGTGCGCAACAATTTCCGCTTCGCGCTGATGCTGTTTGGCGTTCAGCACATTGTGCGGAATGCCTTGGCGTTTCAGCATGCGGCTGATGGTTTCCGAAACTTCAACACTCGTCGTTCCAACGAGAACGGGGCGTTGTTGCCCACGCATGCGCTCGATTTCTTCGATCACTGCGTTGTACTTTTCTCGTCTGGTCTTGTACACTTGATCGTCTTCGTCATTGCGCACCATCGGCTTGTTGGTGGGAATGACGACAACGTCGAGCTTGTAGATTTCAAAAAACTCCGACGCCTCGGTTTCCGCCGTGCCTGTCATGCCGGCAAGTTTTTTGTACATCCGAAAATAATTTTGCAGCGTGACCGTTGCCAACGTCTGGGTGTCGCGCTCGACCTTGACTCCTTCCTTAGCTTCAATAGCTTGATGCAGGCCTTCCGAGTATCGCCGACCCTGCAGCAACCGGCCCGTGAATTCATCCACGATCATGATCTTCCCATCTTGAACGACATACTCGACGTCTTTCTCGTACAGCGAATATGCTTTCAATAATTGGTTGATCGTGTGAATGCGGTCGCTCCGTTCGGCATACAGCTTGTTGACCGTATCTTTGTTGTGCTGTCGCTCTTCACCCGATAGCGCGGCGTCTCCTTCGATAAGGCTTAGTTCCGTACTGATATCGGGGATGACGAATAGTTCCTTGTTGTGGCCGGGATAGGTCTCCGCGAGAAACGTTCGGCCTTTGTCTGTCAGGTCAATAAGGTGCGACTTCTCGTCGATCGTGTAGTATAACTCATCGTCGATTTCGTGCATGCGCGAGGAGTTATCCTGCATGTACTCGCGCTCCGTCTTCTGTACCAGCATCTTGTTGGAAGGCTCGGACAAGAGCTTCATCAGTTTTTTGTTCTTCGGAAGTCCGCGCTGCGCCCGAAGCAAAAGCACTCCCGCTTCATCGAGACGATTCTGGGCAATCAGATTCTCTGCCTCGCCGGTGATCTTGGCCGCCAAATTCTGCTGATTGCGGTTGAGACGCTCCACATACGGCTTCATCTCATCGAACTTGTGGTCTTCGGATTCCACCGGCCCGCTGATGATCAACGGCGTTCGCGCTTCGTCGATGAGCACAGAATCAACTTCATCTACAATGGCGTAGTTGTGCGGGCGCTGTACCATTTCTTCAGCGCTCACTACCATGTTGTCGCGCAGGTAGTCGAACCCGAATTCGTTGTTCGTTCCGTACGTGATATCCGCCGCATATTGCTTCCGCCGTTGGTGCGAATCCATATTTTGCAGGATGACGCCGACAGAAAGTCCGAGGAATTCAAATACCTTTCCCATCCATTGACTGTCGCGAAGCGCGAGGTAGTCGTTCACCGTAACAATGTGAACGCCGCGGCCGGAAAGCGCGTTGAGATACGTCGGCATGGTGCCGACCAGCGTTTTGCCTTCACCCGTAGCCATTTCAGCTATTTTGCCTTGGTGAAGAACAATGCCGCCCATCAATTGCACATCGAACGGCACCATATCCCACTGAGTTTTATTGCCCGCTACATCCCACGTTTGTCCCACCAAGCGGCGGCAAGTCTCCTTCACGACGGCAAAAGCCTCCGGCAAGAGATCGGCAAGCGTCTCTTCAATGCGCGTATCAAGTTCTTTGTTGAGTTCTTCGAGCCGCGCATAATGTTTTTCACGCTCGTCAAATGAAAGCTCCTCGGCAAGCGACTGCCGAACGGCGGCAATTTCCTCCTCGATTTCCTTGACCGCGTCTTTGATATGCTCTCGAAACTCTGTCGTCTTTGCACGGAGTTGGTCGTCGCTCAGCCCCTGCAAATTTGCAATGTGCTGATTAATTTCCACAGCCATCGGCAGCAACGCCTGAACATCCTTATCGCTTTTCGAGCCAAAAAGTTTTTTCAGAAACTGAAGCATAGGGGTACGTCCAAATCCTTTTGTTTTGTGTGCGTCTAATATATTCTTTTTTGCAGGAAGAAGAAAGTTGCGGCCTTCGTGCCTTGCTTCTGACGCCACTTCGTTCGATATTGCGCACGATGTTGTGTGGGTCAATAATGAAATACTCTTCGGCTTTTCTTCTCTCGATTGCCCTCTTCTCCGGATGTTCAGGCCTTGGATTGTTTCGAGGACTTGATCCCGTCGAAAAACTTCAGCGGGATATCGAAACGATCCTTTCAGATTCCATCTTCATCCCCACCAAGGCAAGCATCAAAGTTATTTCT
>JACRFF010000214.1 GCA_016218005.1 Ignavibacteriales bacterium | reverse complement strand
TGGCGCGCGAGGTGCGTCCACATGCGCGTGAGGCGCGGACGAAGATACTGTAGCTGCGCAAGCTCTACTTGCGTCATGGCTTCGCTGGTACGGGCGCGCGCCGCAAAGATATCGAGGATCAATCCGCTGCGGTCGACCACTTTGCAATTCAATTCCTTTTCCAAGTTGCGAACCTGTGCTGGTGAGAGGTCGTCGTCGAACACGACGAGAGGAATCTTATCCGCCTCCACCAACTGCTTGAGTTCTTCAACCTTTCCCTTGCCGATGTAGGTGGCTGCGTCGAACCGATCCCGATCTTGAAACATCCGCGCGGCGACGGTTGCCCCGGCTGTGTCAGCCAAGAGGTCAAGCTCGTCTAATGACTCTTCGGCTTGGGCGCGCGTCCACGCTCGTGTGCTTACCCCGACAATGATACATCGCTCTTTTCCGATGTTGGCAAGTTCAATCATGTGAAAGTATTTTTTCCGCTATCCATTGGCGGAATGTAACCGCTCGTGTTTGGTTGCGCGAGCTACGGTCATCTCGATCAAGGCAACTACGAGCGCCGCTATAAGAAAGAATTTCCATAGCTCAGCGCCAAACCTTGCCGTCGTGATTGATTCGGCGATATCACCCACCCCTTGTACTTGACGAACGTTGCGTTCATCGATTCCCGCGTTGGTCAGCCATTGAGAACGTTGTGCCGCGGATGCCGGCAGTGTGTTCGATTCTTCCGCCGCAACATTGACGGCGTAAGCAGAAATCTCCTTGCCGTCGGAGAACACCTGATAGTTGCCGGCGTCGTGTGTCAGGTCGGCGGCAAGCAATGTGCGCGATTGTCCCGAAGGGATACCGTTGGTACGAGCAGGGATTTGAACGCGAACGTCGAGATTCTTTGGAGTGCGAACGACAAGATTTGGTGAAGAAGTTGTTCGCATCGGCAAGCTTGCTTCCTCGCCGGCACGTAGTGCGGGCAATTTCGATTGCTCTCCTGCCAGATACATTGCTGAACGATGCATCATCGGAACAAACAATCCCGTTGTCGGGAAATCCGACCATGCCCTTGTCGGCGGAATGCTGAAGATGAGCATTCGTCCGCCGTTAAGTTTTTGTTCGACGAGAAACGGCGCGCCGTTCGAGAGAGTTATGAGAACGTTGGAAGTGGGTGTAACCGCAAATCGGGCGGCGGTGCGTATCGACGGAGACTCGATAGTACGAGGTTTAGTCGGGCGCATAGTCCTGTCGGTCGGCTCCTCCTGAAACATTCCGGCAAACAATGGATGCCGGAAATCGGTACGGTCGAATTGCCATTCGCCTCCGGTTGATTCAATAGCCAAAAGCGAGGGCAGGCTCGCCTGCTCTGAAGGAGTCCTTACGGACCGGTCGGGCATGTGTAATGCAGATGCCAGCATCGCATACTCTTGCGGTAAAACGTTCGGCCCTGCAAACAGCATTGCTCCGCCTCCTTGGTCAAGAAACGCGCGGAGCCTATCCACCTGTGCGGGAATAAGTGAAGACGTATTGACAAGAGCGATGACGTTGGCTTGCGCAATAGCTCCGGATGACAATCGATCGACGGTGGTTTGCGCAACGTTGAACGTGGTGGATTCGGAACTGAGCGACGTGCGCAAGGCAAGCTCGGCATATCGAAGATCATCCGGTTGGCCAACGAGCAACACGCGAAGTTGATCGGGAATGTGGAATGAAAAGAATCGCCGGTTGTTGAACTCCAGCTCGTCGCTTTCGATCTCTACGAAGCCCCGCACGATTCCCGCCGACGGCGGAACAACGGTGAAATCTGTCTGCACCGATCCGCCTTGCGGGATATCGACGCTCTTTTGCGCCACGCGCGTGCCGTTCAACACTACGCTGACGATGCGGTTCTGGGCAGCGGCTGATGTGTAGTTTGCGATGGTTGCTTGCACCATCACCGGTTGGCGGGCGCTGAAAACGGAACTCTTCACATCCACATTTGTGATCGCAAAATCGGGAATGGCGCCCGACCCCGTGTGAACGAGAAACAATTTTGCAGTAATCGGTGGCGCAATGTGGCGGTCGGTTGAGGCAGAAGACGCAAAAAGGCTCGCTTGAAAATCCGATATAACATAGACTTCCTTGTTGGGATGGTGCGCCGATTCCAAGAGTTTGAGCGCTGATCCCAGCGACGCAGTTGCCGAAACGGTTATAGCAGAAAGCTGAGCGTCGCGAACTTCTGCGCGAACCAACGGAAGATTTCGGCTTAGAGTGAGCGCGGCTGTTTGGTCGTGCGCACTAGACATTGGCACAACGACAACTTCGTCGCCCTCCTTCAGAGCATCGATGATTGCCAGCGCCGCATCCTTTGCCTGTCTGAAGTATTCGCCGTGCTCGTTGCGTGCAGACATACTGAAGGAATCGTCTATCACGATGACGGCGGACGTTCGTGCCCGCTCACCAAGACCAATCGGAAGCGAACCCTTGAGCGTTGGCCGAGAAAATCCGACGACAAGCAGCACGATGATGAACGTTCTGAGTATGAGGAGAAGCAGTTGCTTTAGTTTCACTCGGCGGATTTGAGTCTTTTGAAGTTCTTTGAGAAACGTCAGCGTGCTGAACTCAATCTTTTTGAGTTTTCGGAGATTGAGCAAGTGCAACAGCACCGGAATTCCCGCCGCCAGCAATCCAAACAACGCTATGGGATTAAGGAAAGTCATACCGTCTTGCCTGCCCCGTTGGGGCGTAGTGAACTTAGCTTGAAGATGAGGCAAAAGCAAGAATTGGAACTCGGGATATTGGTGCGTATCTTTCTCACACATTTTTTGGAAAGGGCACGGGTGTTTTTTCGATTTCGTTGGTTGACAATCATTCCTCTTCTCTGCACAAGCCGCGAAGTTTCACGTAGACAGGAAAAATTCTTCTCCGCGGGAAAAGATTATGGTTCGGAGTCGCTCTTCAACCCGCTGTCATTGTTGTTGAATGGAAGTTGAGCAAGGAAAAAATCGTGGCGGAACACGAAGGAGGGTTTAAGGATTTTTTCAATCGCCATCTGATGGCGCGGCGTGAAGAATTGAAGGGAAAGGTTATCGTAGACGTTCCGGCGGGAAGCGGCACCACTTCTGCGCTGCTAAACTCGCTGGGCGCCAAAGTATTTTCCTTCGACCTTTTTCCCGAATACTTTCAGCCGACGCATATCAAATGCCAGCGGGCTGACGTGCTGCGCGGTCTTCCGTTTCCCGATGGCGCAGCAGATTTCGTTATCTGCCAAGAGGGAATAGAACATTTCAGTGATCAAAAGAAAGCGCTTGCTGAACTGAGCCGTATGCTGAAAATCGGCGGCCGGCTGCTGCTGACAACGCCAAATTATTCTAATCTTCGCGCCAAGCTCAGCTATCTGCTGGCCGAAAGCGAGCGGTTCGGATCCTCCATGCCTCCCAATGAAATTGATTCCATTTGGATGGTCAAGCCGGAACTATCGAACGACATTTATTTGGGACACGTGTTTCTCATCGGCATTCAAAAACTTCGCGTGCTGGCAAAGCTTTCCGGGTTGAACATCGAGCAAGTGCATTTTGAGTCATTCAAACCGACCTCTGTTCTTTTGTTTCCAAT
>JACRFF010000213.1 GCA_016218005.1 Ignavibacteriales bacterium | reverse complement strand
GCTTTATTTGTATACGGTGCAGGACAAAGCCTCCGGCAGCGTGAAGCGCGGAAAGTTTCTGGTCGTCAAGTAACGAAGTATAGTTCAGTTTCATCTCATTGTTCACACACATATTCACGAGGTGCATCATGAAGCGATTGGTTCTGATTCTCTGCTCTCTTCTTCTCGTGTCCGCAGTTGTACTGGGACAGGGACGGCGCACGCCGCCTCTTGCGAAGGTGCAAATCGACACAACAAAAAACTATCCGCTGGTCACAATCTATGACCTGCAATACGTCTCACCCGACTCTCTGAAGTTCGCCGACTCCGTTGTTGCCGCCAGTGGTCCGACTTCCGTGGCGGGCGGTGTGTGGACAAAACAGACCTCGGCGCACTACATCGCTCATGTCAGTCCACGCGATACGGTCGAGATCGTCGGGCAGATCATTGTGCCTCCGAAAATCATCAGCTTCACGGGTATCGGTGGGTACAACTTCACCCTGCGCGATACCGGTGCGGCCGCGACCGGACCATGGAACAGCATCATCGTTCGTTCCGCTGTTGCCGCCGACACACTAGCACTCTACAATGCGGGGTTGCTTACCTACCAGTCCGGCGATATCATTCGCATCCGTGGATATGTCGATGAGTATCCGTCCAACAACTTTGTCAGCTACACGCAGTTTGTCCCCATCGGTTCCGCCTTTATCGCAACAAGGTCAATGGCGACGTGCGCCGATTACATAGGCACCAAGCTGGTACCGCCGCCGATCGATGTAACCTCGGGACAATTTATGAAGGGTCCTTACTCGAGCACGGGAAAAAATATCATCCTTTCGACCGGTGAGCAGTATGAAGCGGTATATGTCCAATTTACCAATCTCACGGTGGTCAGCATCGTCAATACTACCAATGGAACTTTTGCGATGGTGGATACCGCTGGAAACGAAATCTCCATGATGGACGGATCCAAGTGGTTCACCAATCGGACCGGTGCACCGACCGGAAGCCCGTTGCCCTATCGTGATCCGGCCTCGACGTACACAACTCCTACCGTCGGGCAAAAAATCGGCATGATCCGCGGTTACATCGCTAGCAACACCGGGTCTGAAACGAATCGCGGATATCGCATCTATCCGGTATTCCCAGGAGACATCACCTTTGGTAATGTCCTGCCGGCAATCAGTACCCATCGCCGTAATCCGGTGCATTTGTCCTCGAATGACTCGGCGGCAATTACTGTCAAGTCATACAAACAATCCGGTGGAACGCCAATCAAAAATGTGACGATCAAATACAGTCTCAACAACGGTTCGTGGAACAGTGTCAATATGACCGGCCCCAATACAGCCGATTCGACGTGGCTCGGCTACATCCCAAAGCAAGCGGCTAACACGTTTGTGAAATACTATGTAACGACGACCGATACGCTGGGACAGGTTGCAACGTATGCGAGTGCCGCCAGCGGTACCGCCGCCGTTGATACATCACTCGGCTTTTTCTTCTACACGGTTCTCGATCGTCCGTTGACGATCAAGGACATTCAATACACTCTGTTCCCGACAGGTATCAGCGGTTATATTGGCGATACCGCGACCGTAGCCGGTGTCGTCACAGGCGACACGGTCAATCTGAACGCGGCTTCCACTGCCGCAACGCCGTGGTTTATCCAGAGCGGGAACGCCCCGTGGAACGGTATCTGGGTTACTCCGGTGGCGGCATCGCCCGACAGTAATCTCTACAAGCTGCGTGTGGGGGACAGCGTCAGCGTGAAAGGCGTCGTGCAGGAATGGCGCGACGGGTTGACGGGTCAGCTCGGTTCCGTAACGCGCATCGGCAATGCCAGTGTTGCGACAAAGTTCACTTCAGGAAATTCTGTGCCTTCACCCGTTGTATTGAGCGCGAAACCTTTTTCAAGCGGTAATGGCGATCCGGGGGCCGAGCCGTATGAAGGCATGCTGGTGCGGTTCAACAAAGTGGCGGTGCAAGATACCGCGCCCACCTTTTCGGACAATACGGAATACCTCGTTGCCGATTCTTCCGGCGGAACAATCGTCGTGCGCGCCAAGGATGGCAAGAGCAAGTATTCACCGATCCCCGGCGATACTCTCTACGGAAAGAAAATCCTGCGTAAGGGAGACAAGTTCAGCTTCATTCAGGGGATTATCTACTTCAGCTTCAACCAGTACAAATTGATTCCACGGTTGGACGGCGACTTCGGCACCTACACGCCGGTGGGAACTGCCGTGATCGATCAGATCGCAGGACTCCCGAAATCGTACGACCTGAGCCAGAACTATCCGAATCCATTCAATCCGTCAACCAAGATTCAGTTTGAGATTCCCAAGAGCGGCAACGTAACCCTGAAGGTCTACAACTTCCTGGGGCAGGAGATCGCGACTCTCGTTGAAGGAAACTTCGCCACAGGAAAGTATTCGGTGCAGTTCGATGCCGCGCGTTTGTCGAGCGGGATATACATCTATCGTCTGCAAACCGAGAGCGGGATGATGGCGAAGAAGATGATCTTGATCAAGTAAGAAGAAGATCTCCCCACTCCGCTCTCCCTGCACAGGGGAGGGCGGATGTGTGGTTGTTGAAGAAACTCCATTGATTTCTCATGTTATGAATCGCTCTCCGCTCCATAGAACACTCTGGTTCATCGTCGTGGCCACCTTAGCGGCTTCCAGCGGGTGTTTCAAGGAACACACGAGCCAGTTGTTGTCCAACAAGACTCCGAAAACGTTCTTCTGGCTCTATGCGGATACGAGCGTGGCGACCGGCGTCAGCCGGCAGCAACTGCGGTGGTGGGGGGAGGATCCGGATGGTTATGTGATCGGTTATTTGATTTCGATTGCGCCAGACCTGACGGCGCTGCCCAATCCTGATACGCTGACATATAAATTCGTTACTACGACCGATTCCGTAATTGCGTTTCCGCTGCGGCAAGCACAGCAATCCTTTCTGGTTTCCCTCCGTGCGATCGACAACACTTTCAAGTGGGCGCTTCCATCCGGTGCGGCAATCAAGGTGTCTCCACCGTTCCCGTATTGGGACAAAAACAAAAACGGCCAGTTCGATGACGGAACAGATGTCAAGCTGGACGGGCTGATGAGCGCGATGGATCCTGACGGGG
>JACRFF010000212.1 GCA_016218005.1 Ignavibacteriales bacterium | reverse complement strand
TACGTCGCGCAACGAGGGAGTATTGTGAAGTTGAAAAGTTCCTGCGGCAAGAATTGTTGCCGGCATCAGCGCAAGCGAGGCGTTCTTTGCACCGCCAATGGTTACGACGCCGCTGAGTTTTTTTCCGCCACGAATGACAAACTTATCCACAAACGAATTCCTTTCCTCTTGACAGTTTGCTGCCGTGCGACAATATAGCCCATCATAAGAAAAAAGGCAAAATTGCTATCTTGTCTTTCGTTCGAAATTTGGGTACATAGCTTGCGCGTTGGAAGTTTTGAACGTGAGCGCACATCAAACCCGAAACGCAACTCTGCCATTCAACATTCATCATGCCTGTCCAAATCATTCTCGGCGCCCAATGGGGCGATGAAGGAAAAGGAAAAATTGTCGACCACCTGAGCAATCGCGTCGACATTGTTGCAAGGTACCAAGGAGGCGCGAACGCCGGACACACCGTCATTCTTCCCGGCAAGAAGGGGCAACCGGATCGGCACTTTGTGCTTCACCTGATTCCCTCCGGCATTTTTCACAAGCACGTCGCGTGCGTCATCGGTAACGGCGTAGTGCTCGACCCCGCCGCGCTCCTTTCCGAAATCCATCAGTTGGAAACGTCGGGAATCAACGTCTCCGGCCGTCTGCTCATCAGCCACAACGCGCATTTGATCATGCCCTACCACAAGGCGCTCGACGCCGCGCGTGAACAAGGAGAGAACAAGATCGGCACGACGGGACGCGGCATCGGCCCTGCCTATATCGACAAGTACACGCGTACCGGCATTCGCGTGGTCGATTTGCTCGACCGCGACGTGTTGCGCAGAAAGTTGAAACACAACATCGAATCCAACAATGAGGTGCTCAGCAAAATCTATCATAAGGATGAACTCAACGTCGATAAGATCATCGCGGAGTATCAGGAGTTCGACAAGAAGATCGACGAGTACGTTACCGACACCTCCGATTACTTGATCGCCGCACTACGAAAGAAGAAATCGATTCTCGCCGAAGGCGCACAAGGCGCATTGCTCGACGTCGACCACGGAACGTATCCGTTCGTCACCTCTTCCAATCCGACCAGCGGCGGCGCTTGCACCGGTTTGGGAATTCCTCCCACGTCGGTCAATTCCGTCGTCGGTGTGGTCAAAGCCTACTCCACCCGCGTCGGCAACGGTCCTTTTCCCACCGAACTCACGAATGCCATTGGCGAACAACTGCGAAAGATTGGCAGCGAGTTCGGCGCCACCACCGGACGGCCGCGGCGCTGCGGCTGGCTTGACCTGTTCAGTCTCGGCTATTCCGTTCGCGTGAACGGGATCGAACGGCTTGCCATCACCAAGCTCGACGTGCTGGATGGGTTCGATGAAATCAACGTGTGCATCGATTATACGCTCGATGGAATTCCCGTCAAGCACTTCCCGACCGACCTGCAGAAATTAGAGAGAGTGGTTCCACGGTATCGAACGTTCAAAGGATGGAAAAGTTCGACGAGCAGTCTCCGCAAGTTCTCCGACTTGCCGCGTGAAGCGCGCGCCTATCTCGCCTTCATCGAAAAACATCTCGGCACAACATTGTGGATGGTCTCCGTTGGCGCCAGGCGCGATCAAACGTTGTTCGCAAAATAGTTCACGATGAAAAGCATTCCACAAGCCACGATTCCCGTTTCCGGCCGGCTGAAAATCATCTTGCTGATGCTTGGGTTTGCCATTGTCGGAAGCACGCTGTGGTACACGCACGAAATCG
>JACRFF010000203.1 GCA_016218005.1 Ignavibacteriales bacterium | reverse complement strand
TCGCGTTTGCAGAAGATGACAGCGTTGAACGTGCGCGCGTGTTGTATTTGCGCGGCCGGGATTACGGTCTTCGAATCCTCAACCAGAACGCCAAGTTTGCTGCCGCCTTTTCGAAGACGGAGGACGAGTTGCGCGCCGCGTTAAACTCCTTCGACAAGGATGCTGTTCCCGCGTTGTTCTGGACAGCATTGAGCTGGGGGAGCTACATCAACATTTCACGTTCGGAAACCGAAGCGCTGGCAGACCTTGGGAAGGTCAACGCCATCATGGCACGCTCGCACGAACTCGATTCCAGCTATTACTACGGCGGCGCGGACATGTTCTTCGGCGCGACCGAAGCAAGCACGCCTGCCTCACTCGGTGGTAAGCCGGAAAAAGCAAAAGCGCACTTTGAAAAAGCGCTCGCGGCGACGGGTGGAAAATTTCTCATGGTCTATATCTATTATGCGCAAACGTATTGCGTGGGGACGCTGAATCAGGAATTGTTCCGCCAGCTTCTCCATACGGTCGACGAGGCCTCGATAGACATCCTGCCCGAAGCGCGGCTGGCAAACGCCGTCGCAAAGAAGAAGGCGCGCATTTTGAAATCCAAAGAAGCCGACCTGTTTTGAAATCATTGAGATACGAATCGAAGGAGACGACGTGAAGAGTATTGCCTCAACAGTTGCACTGATGTGCATTCTTGCTTCGTGGGCATTCGCGCAGCAATTCATCATCAAATTTGCCACCGTTGCCCCCGAAGGCAGCACGTGGATGAACACGATGCGCGAGTACGACGCTGCCGTGCGCAAAGAAAGCGGCGGGCGGGTCGGATTCAAGATCTACGGCGGCAGCGTGCAGGGAGATGAACGCGCCGTGCTCAAGAAGATCCGCATTGGCCAACTTCAAGCCGGCGGATTTACCGGCGTGGCGATGGGCGAGGTTGCCCCGATGGTTCGCATCCTCGATACGCCGTTTCTGGTTCGCACGACTGCCGAAGCAGATTTCATCTACAAAACATTTAACCAAGATTTTGAAAAGGCCTTTTTGGAAGGCGGGTATGTGCTGTTGGGTTGGGCAGAAGTAGGATTCGTGCACGTCTTTACGAACTCGATGATTGCCAAGCCGGATGATCTGAAATCGCTCAAGATGTGGGTGTGGGAAGGTGACCCGGTGGCAGAAACAGCGTTCAAGGTGCTCGGCTTACATCCGACGCCGCTCTCGCTCGAAAATGTTTTGACATCGCTCCAAACGGGATTGGTGAACGCCTTCTACACCTCGCCGTACGCCGCCATTGCTCTGCAATGGTACACCAAAGCAAAATATATTGTCGATGTACCGCTGACGTGCGCCGCCGGAGCGGTTCTCATCTCCAAAGCCCAGTATGATGTGCTGCCGAAAGACCTTCAAGAAATTCTCGTGGCCAGCGGACGCAAATACATGGCCAAGCTTACCGAGCTGAGCCGCCGCGATAATGCAAAGGCGATGGAAGAATTCAAAAAGCGCGGCCTGACGTTCATCAAAGCGAGCGCGAAAGACATAGAGTACTACACCGATGCCGGAGTCCGCGCCCGACGAGAACTTGTCGGCAAGAACTACTCTCAGGAATTCCTCACGCGCGTCGAGACTGCTTTAGCCGAATTCAGAAACGGGAATGCGGCGAAAGGCAGCAAATGAAGATTCTCTCCAAGATCAACACCACGCTCAATCGGCTGGAAACGTCGCTGCTCATTTTATTGTTGAGCTTCATGGTGTTGCTGGCATTTTACCAAGTGATGATGCGGAATTTGTTTTCCGGCGGATTCGTCTGGGGCGATATCGTTCTCCGGCACATTGTGCTGTGGCTTGGATTTCTCGGCGGCGCGTTGGCGACCAGCAATCAACGGCACATCCACATCGACGCGTTTGCCCATTTTTTACCTGAGCGTCTGAAGCACGCCATCCACATCTT
>JACRFF010000200.1 GCA_016218005.1 Ignavibacteriales bacterium | reverse complement strand
GGAGAAAATTTCTCCCCCTTGCTTATGCCGAAGGCATCTGGCGAAGCCATGGCTTTGCCACCTTCGGGAGGGGGAGTGGGGTTGCAAAAAGCCATCGCCTGCCAAGGGCATGCCTTCGGCATCTGGCGATGGTAGTTTACTCCTACTCAGTTCTCGATAATTTTAATCTGATACACAAACCCAAGGTCGACGACTTCCTTGAGTGCATCATACACGGCTTGCTCGTTGATAGCAAGCGGAAGTTGAGGCGAGGTTTCGGAGTTCATGCGGCGAGTGTGTCGAAGGAAATATCAGAACGGGTGTTCAAACGAAAGATAGATAAAAATTGCAGCCGTCGTTTCGTCTGGGCGAAAGGTTATCGGCACTGCGATGCCCGGCACAATTTGCAGGTTGCCGATATCGATAGCGTGTCGATAGCCGGGATTGACCGTCCACTGGTTGGATCGCAGAAGGTCGCCGCTTGTGTCGAGGTCGTTCACGCGGTTGAAGACACATTCCAACATAACATTGTGCTGCTGTGCAAGAAGGAAGACAAAGCTGACGCCGGCGTTGTACGATGTGAGCGATTCCGTTTTCGTCGATCCGGAAAACAGAACCTGTCGAACGCGCGGCAGCCACGTCATTCCAAGATTGGCATGCGTTACCCACGCCAAAGACAAACGTTTGCTTGCCGCGACGTTTACTTGAAGTCCGGGTGTTCCAAGCTCGGGATGAAAATCTTGAACGGTTGTGGGAATGACCAAAGAAATGCGCGGCGCGCACGCCATCCACGACGAAGGTTCGAGCAATTGATAACGATAGTTGAGCAAAACGTTGCCCACACCGGCGCCGTGAGTGTTGCTGGCAAGCGCAATCGGAAGTGTGTAGCTCAACTGATGTTGTTGTGATCCGAGGGGCCACTCCTGCGTAAAGTCGTACTCCACGTCGCGGTCAGACCCCATGTCGAAAATAAAACTGGAGATGTGTTGCACCACGCGGGGTTCCTGATTGTATGCCTCCTCAATGAGGAAAGAATTGTCCTCGATGGCGGGAGGATATGCTTCCCGCGGAACCGATTCGGTCTGTGCAAGAGATTCCGAAGCTTTGATAAAGATGAGAACGAGTAGAAGGAAAACGAAAGAGAGTCTTGGCAAGTTCATAAACGGTGCTTTTGTTGTTTGCGCAATGCGGCAAGCCGCTTCGGTGGAATTGCTTTGAGAAGTGCCGAGGGCGACTCGCATCCGCAATCGCTGCCGCACGCACGAAGTCGAGAGCGCTGCCGCTTCACGATCGCTCCTCGAATCAAAAGTACAAATGTTGCGGCGACGATCGTAAGTGATATGAGCTGCTGAACATCCATGCTACAGTCCAAGCAACAGGCCGATGCGATAGGTCAAGAATGTGCCCGCGTACGCCAACACCGTCATGTAGGAAATCATGAACGCAGGCCACTTCCAGCTGTTGGATTCGCGCCGCACAACGGCAACGGTAGACAGGCATTGCATTGCAAGCACATAGTAGACCATCAAACAAAGCGCGGTCAGCATCGTGAAGACCGGTTGTCCCGTTATTGGATTGACGTCGGCACGAAGTTTTTCCCGCAACGACACGGCCTCAGCCTGATTTGCGTCTGCAATATTGTAGATGGTCCCCATCGTGCTTACAAATACCTCGCGCTGCAACAGCGACCCGACCAAGCCGATGCCGATCTTCCAATCGAATCCTAACGGACGAATGACCGGTTCGATCAGTTTTCCGGCACGGCCGGCGAAACTTTTTTCTAACCGTTCAGAAGGCGTTGCGCCATCAAGCTTTGGATATGTTGCAAGAAACCAGAGAATGATGGACACGCCGAGGATAAACGTGCCGGCGCGTTTCACAAACGCCCACGCGCGCTCCGATGTATGGAGCAACAGTGAGCGAATTGATGGGGTGCGATACGGCGGCAACTCCATGATGAACGCAGGTGTTTCACTCTTGAGCAGGGTTTTCTTGAATACCCACGCCGCAGCAAGGGCAACGATAAGTCCGAGAAAGTACATGGCCGCCAGCGTCAATGCCGGCAGCGAAAACACGCGGAAGATTTTTTTCTGGGGAATGAACGCCGCAATCATCAACGCGTACACGGGAAGTCGAGCGCTGCAACTCATCAACGGCGCAACAAGCATCGTTACCAATCGGTCCTTTCGATTCTCGATCGTGCGCGTTGCCATGATGCCGGGAATTGCGCACGCAAACGAGCCGAGCAACGGGATAAACGACTTGCCGTGCAGACCAACACGGCTCATGAGCTTGTCCATCAAAAAGGCGGCACGAGCCATGTAGCCGCTATCTTCGAGCACGCCGAGAAACAAAAAGAGAAATATAATTTGCGGAAGAAAGGCGATAACAGCACCGACACCGCCCAGCGCTCCCCCCACAACCAATCCCCGCAGGTCGCCAGGCGGCATCAGTACCGTGATTCCTTTTCCCATCGCGTCGATGCCGTTTGCTATCCAATTCATCGGCAGCTCGGCCCACGCAAAAACCGTTTGAAACATAAACGCCATCACCGCGAAAAATATCGCCAATCCCCACACCTTATGTGCAAGCACTGAATCTAACCTGTCCGTAAGGGATCGGCGAACAGCTGGCGAGAACGATACCGCGGCAGTGCACACCGAATGAATCCACGCATATCGTGCTTCGATCATCGAAGCCATTGGGTCGATACCGAGCGAGCGCAACCGACGGTGGTCCTGTTGCACATGCTCGATAATCGTTGTGGTGAAACGACGGCCGTTCTGAGTGATCGCGTCTTCCGAAGAAAGTAAAACGAGTGCCTCGTGGTATGCAACAGATGGGGACAATCCCTGTTCTGATTGCAGCATCGTCTCGAGTTCTGCGTGCTCATCGGCAAGCACCGGATCGGCTTTCCACTTCTGCCGCTGTGAAGAAACTTGCAACGGGCCCGACATCTTCTGAAGAAGCACGTTAAGACCGCGTCCCTTGGTCGCAACAACGGGTACAATTGGAACGCCCAATTCTTGCTCGAGGACGTCGAAGTTGATGTTGTAGCCTTCGCGCTCTGCAACGTCTACCATGTTTAACGCAACAATCAGTGGAAGATGGAGGTCTAAAAGCTGGCTGACAAGGTACAGATTGCGCTCCAAGTTGCTGGCATCAACCACGCATACAACAAACGAAGGCGCGGGCGTTCCAGTCTGCTGCCCCAGCAGCACGTTGATGGCAATTGTTTCGTCGGGAGAGTTGGGCGTGAGACTGTAGGCGCCGGGAAGGTCAAGCAACGTTACGGCGCGACCGGTTGGCAATGTTAGCCTGCCTTCTTTTTTCTCAATGGTAACGCCCGGGTAGTTTGCTACCTTCTGTCGAAGTCCGGTCAGTGCGTTGAAAAGCGTCGTCTTCCCCGAATTCGGGTTTCCAACGATGGCAACAATCGCGCCAGCCGGTAAGAAACGCGGAGAACTCACTCCACGATCCTTTCAACCAGAACGCGACTCGCTTCTTCTTTCCGCAACGACAATCGATATCCACGCAAAGAAATTTCCAACGGATCACCCAACGGTGCAAATCGCACCAACGAAATCTTGGATCCTGTAACTAGTCCCATTTCCAATAGGCGCCTTCTCAGATTGCTGTTGGGAGAATTGACTCGTCGAACTACGGCACAATCACCAACTCGAAGAGTTTGTAATCCGACAAGAGGCAGAGCTTCGCTTTCCATTCGACTCATAAATAAACTACGACCAAGTTAGTCCTATTTTAGATAGGAGTCAAGACGTTTTCCGTGCTCATTTGGCAACGGCACCGCGATGATCAGCATTTTCTCTCTTCGTGTAGTATATTATTATTGCAGGAGGAGACGCGATGGAAATATCGCTTGCAAACAAGAATGCTCTTGTCACAGGAGGGTCCAAAGGAATTGGTGCCGCAATCTGCCGATTGTTTGCCGAGGCAGGGGCAAACGTTGCATTTACGTATTTTCGCTCGACGCGAGAGACTGAACGCCTGAGAACCGATATTCAGAAGCAAGGAACAAAGGCGCTGGCTATTCGGGCGAATATTCAGCGCGGCTCGGAGATTGGAAAGGCGGTCGGAATAGCGAAAAAAGCCTTTGGCACCATCGACATTCTTGTGAACAATGCTGGAATCTGGAAGCGTGCCGAAATCGGTGCAATGACCGAACAAGACTTTGATGAGACCATCGACACAAACCTTAAAAGCGCTTTTCTGTTTACGGCGGCAGTTGTTCCGCTTATGAAGCGCAGGAAATCAGGGCGAATCATCAATATCGCAAGCACTGCGGGCCAACGGGGTGAGGCATTCTATTCCCACTATGCCGCCTCGAAGGCAGGCATTATCGCGCTAACAAAATCGATTGCAGTTGAACTATCCCCCTTTAACATCTTCTGCAATTGCGTTGCGCCAGGATGGGTGGATACTGACATGACAGCCAACCCGCTGCGGATTCCCAAAGAACTGCGCAATATTATTCGAACCATTCCCAATGGTCGAGTAGCGACGAGTGAAGATGTTGCAAAAAGCGTCCTGTTCCTTGCTTCCGATCTCTCCAGCCACATAATTGGCGCCACCGTAAGCGTGAATGGCGGCAGTGTGCTGGTTTAGCCTTCTGTTTTTTGCGGAAAAACAAACCCCTTTCGATTCAATTTCAAAACAATTATATTGTGGGCGAATTTCTATCGAAAACGGCACCGACATCAACAATTACCCGCGATGAAGAAACAAAGCAAATATCTTGCTGGAAAAAGAATTGACCCGCGGCCTATAAAGAAAAATATCAGCGTCGTTGAGTTACTTGACACTCATTTTCAAGCCTACAATGCAGCGCGACTTCGGGAAGCCGCACAGATTTTCACTGACAAGATGCTGGAACCCGATGTTACAATTGGTATGAGCATTACGGGTGCGTTGACACCAGCCGGACTTGGCGGCTCGTGCATCGTTCCGATGATGAAGGCAGGGTTTGTTGATTGGATCGTAAGCACTGGGGCGAATCTTTACCACGACACGCACTTTGCCATTGGAAAATCGCTTCATCGCGGCTCGCCGTTTATTGATGACCGTCTGCTTCGCAAGGAGGCAGTCATTCGCATCTATGATATCTTGTTCGATTATGACGTGTTGCTGGATACCGATTCTTTTTTCCGGAAGGTGATTGAAGCCCCGGAATTTCAAAAAGAAATGGGCACGTCGGAATTCCACTTCAAGGTTGGCAAGTATATCTACGAGCGCGAACGCAAACTCAAGCTCCCGTTTAGCAGTGTTCTCGGAGCCGCATACCAATACGGAGTGCCCGTTTATACCTCCTCGCCGGGCGATAGCTCTATTGGGATGAACGTTGCAGCACAGTCTCTGTATGGCAACAAGCTTCGGTTCGACGTATTAGCCGACGTCAACGAAACCGCCGCTATTGTATTGGAAGCCAAACGATCCGGGGGACGGAGCGGCGTATTGATTTTTGGCGGAGGCTCACCGAAGAACTTTATGCTTCAAACCGAGCCACAGATTCAAGAAGTACTTAAGATCGACGAGCGCGGACACGATTTCTTTGTGCAGATTACCGATGCGCGCCCAGACACGGGTGGATTGTCCGGTGCCACGCCATCGGAAGCAGTAAGCTGGGGAAAAATAGACCCCGATCGGCTTCCTGATACCGTTGTAGCATATGTGGATTCCACGGTTGCGATGCCGATCATCGTCTCATATGCTTTGGCAAAGAGAAAATCGCGCAAACCGAGAAAGCTCTATTTGAAACGCGAGGCCCTGCTTGCAAGACTGAAACGTGAAGCCGACACATCGTATCAAAAGTGACACGAACCACCACTCACTATAAGTAAGGAGTCATATATGGACCGTTTCCAAGAAATGATAGACTTGATGCAGACCTTCAAACCCGACTTTGAGAAGTTCTACGAGAAGGGAAACAAGTCTGCGGGAGTGCGCCTGCGCAAGCACATGGCAACTCTCAAGCGCAAGGCACAGGAAATCCGGAACGAAGTCCAATCAGTCAAAGCAAAAATGGTGGAAGAGGAAGCCAAGGGCTCTCCCTCCGCATAGCTTGTTATTAAATGTTCGATTGGCAGCTTGGCGTGGCGATTTCGGCTCATGCCGAGTTGACCATTCTCTCCGGTGTTCGAAGTCCGCCCGCGTAAGCCGACAACGCGAGACTGCTCTCCCATGAGTTTCTCAATAACGACGCAGCGATGAAATTGTATTAACAGTGAAGCTTTTCAGCGACACGCTGCGTATATTTGTTCAGGCACTAGTTCACTTTACGCGAAGAGTTAGAGGTATCGTATGAAAAAGTATATCATTATGGGATTGATTGCGGGAACCGCGCTTTCGGCATTGTTGCTGTACTTGCGACGCAAAAAACTTGAAGGAACGGAATTCCGCGAAATCTTTGATTCATCGCTGGCTGACGACATCTTCGGCGACGCATTCGAAGAGCTACCCGACAAGCTGTAACGTACTGAAAATGCTGCGAAGCTCACGAGCGGGACACCCATCCCGCTTGTGGTATTTTTTC
>JACRFF010000199.1 GCA_016218005.1 Ignavibacteriales bacterium | reverse complement strand
GTTGAATTCCCCGGCGGCCACTAGGAGTTGCCGCATCTGGCGCCGATGAAGATTGGCAGCTGGATGGTCGATGTCTCTCCGACGAAGCATGTGTTCTTTCTCCTTCTTGCCGCGCTGATACTTGCCGTGTGGGCAATTTTCGTGGCAAGGTCGTACAAGAAAAACATCGTCCCGCGAGGATTGGCCAATGTCATAGAAGTCCTTGTCGTGTTCGTACGCGATGAAATCGCGCTGACGAATATGGGACCTGCGGGGCTGCGATACGTTCCCTATTTGCTGACCACTTTTTTCTTCATCCTGCTGATGAACTTAATGGGCATGGTGCCGTTCGGCGCAACGGCGACTGGCAACATTGCCGTTACCGCGGGTTTGGCAATTATTGCATTCGTCATGATTCAACTGGCAGCGATTCGTGCTCAGAGCTTCGGACACTATCTCGCACATCTTACGGGCGGCGTTCATCCCATTCTCTGGCCAATTATGATCCCGATCGAAATACTCGGATTGTTCACGAAACCGTTCGCGCTGTGTGTGCGTTTGTTCGCTAACATGACCGGCGGGCACATCGTTATTTTATCGCTCATCGGTCTTATTTTTATTTTTCGATCCTTGGCGGTAGCGCCGGTATCGGTCGTGTTCGCGCTCGGAATTTATTTACTGGAAATCTTGGTTGCTTTCCTCCAAGCGTATGTGTTTACCATGCTGACGTCGCTCTTTATGGGCTTGGGTATGCAGGCCGCAAGCCACGAACATTCTGAACACGCTCATCACTAAATTGGTTGCGAATTCAAATCATCATTCACTGGTACTTTTCAATGGGAGGAATCAATAATGGAACAAGCAATGGCATACGCGTGGGGTTATTTGGCAGCCGGACTCGGAGCCGGTCTCGTGGTTCTTGGCGCCGGATACGGCATTGGCAAACTTGCGGCATCGGCGATGGAAGCAAGCGGTCGTCAGCCTGAGGCACTCGGACAAATTCGTACGTCGATGTTGATTGCGGCGGCGCTCATCGAAGGCGCAACATTTTTTGCGCTGGCAATCTGCATCATTCTTGCCACCAAGTAATCGACGAAAGCACACCGTTATGTTTGAAATCAATCCCGGGTTGATCATCTGGACTGTGGTAACGTTCGGATGCTTGGTGCTTGTGCTTGGCAAGTTTGCGTGGAAGCCGATCTTGAATGCTCTCCACGAGCGCGAAGGAAAAATCCGCGGGGCGCTGGAAGAAGCCGATAAAGCCCGCGCCGAAGCCGCAGCGATGATGAAACACAATGAGCAAGCGATGGCCAAAGCGGAGGAAGAGTTCCAAAAGATGATGCGCGATGGCCGGATGTTGGCAGAGAAAATGAAAGAAGAAATCGTCGGGAAGGCGCGCACGCAAGCACAGCATGAACTCGACCGCGCACATCAAGAGGTTCAGCGCAGCGTGGAAACCGCCAAGCAGCAACTGCGCAGCGAAATTGCCGACCTTGCCATTCAAGCGGCGGAAAAAATTCTTGATGAACAACTTGACGTCAAGAAGCAGCAGAAAATCGTCGATGAGTTCATCAATCAGCTTCCGAAGAACTGACAGCGCATGAGCCAAGTCCGCATTGCCTACCGCTATGCTCAGGCGCTCATGTCTGCCGCCGAAGAAAGCAAGCAGATCGACGCCATTGTTGCAGACGTGGAGCTGTTGCGCAAAACCATTCAGGCATCGCGGGAACTTTTTCTCTTCTTGAAAAGCCCCATCATAAAGCGAGAGAAGAAGCGTGACATCCTCAAGAAGCTGTTCGAGAAGAAGGTTCAGCCGATGGCAGTTGAGTTCTTAGAACTGCTTGCGGAAAAGGGGCGTGAAGAAGTCCTTCCCGAGATCATCAATGAATTTTTCCGTCTTCACGATGAGCGGCGCGGCGTGGTCAACGTCCAAGTCGTCGGGGCGGCGGATTTTACGCGCGAACAAACGCAAACGCTCGAGCGCAAACTTGCAGCCTACACGAAGAAGACGGTCAAGCTTGCGTTCAACATCGACAAAGAAGTGCGCGGCGGTTTTGTTGCGCAGGTGGGCGACACGGTGTTCGATGGCAGCGTGAAGCGGCAATTGGAATTGATGCGACAACGATTCGCCGAAGGAACGGCGGGTCAAAGGTAGCGCGCGAATCAACCGGCGCGTTGAACGAAGAACTAAAGGATCGATATGGCAGAAGTGAGACCTGATGAAGTTTCCGCTATTCTGAGAAAACAACTTTCCGGTTTCGAGAAGGAAATGGACGTCTATGACGTCGGCACCGTGCTGCAGGTTGGCGACGGCATTGCGCGCATCTATGGCCTCTCGAAAGTGATGGCGAGCGAGTTGCTCGAATTTCCGGGCAACGTGTTCGGCATGGCGCTGAACTTAGAAGAAGACAACATCGGCTGCGTGATCTTCGGCGAGAGTTCGGACATCAAGGAAGGCGATACCGTCAAGCGTACGGGCCGCGTTGCCTCGATGCCGGTGGGTGAAGCGATGCTGGGCCGCGTCATCACGCCGTTAGGCGAACCGCTCGACGGCAAAGGTTCAATTAAGCACGATAAGTTTCTGCCGTTGGAACGCAAAGCGCTCGGCGTTATTGCGCGTCAGCCGGTGAAAGAGCCGCTGCAGACGGGCATCAAGGCGGTCGATGGCATGATTCCGATTGGCCGCGGTCAGCGTGAATTGATCATCGGTGATCGCCAAACGGGCAAGACGGCTGTCGCGCTGGATACGATCATCAATCAAAAGTACACGCACTCGGCAACTGCTCGCAAGGAAGGCGTCAAACCCGTCTACTGTATCTATGTTGCGATCGGGCAGAAGGGATCGACCATTGCACAGGTCGTGGCGAAATTAGAAGAGCACGGTGCGATGGAATATACGACGGTCATTCAAGCCGCCGCCAGTGATTCTGCGCCGATGCAGTTCATCGCCCCGTACGCCGGTGCGACACTCGGTGAGTTCTTCCGCGATTCCGGTCGTCACGCGCTCGTTATCTACGACGATCTTTCAAAGCAAGCGCAGTCGTACCGTCAGATGTCGCTGTTGTTGCGCCGCCCGCCGGGGCGTGAAGCATATCCGGGCGACGTATTCTATCTCCACTCACGCTTGTTGGAACGCGCATCGAAGCTTAGCGAAGACCTTGGCGGCGGAAGCCTCACGGCGTTGCCGATCATCGAAACGCAGGCGGGCGACGTCTCGGCCTACATTCCGACGAACGTCATTTCCATCACCGATGGACAAATCTATTTGGAGCCGGGGTTGTTCAATACCGGCGTTCGTCCCGCAATCAACGTCGGTATATCCGTTTCGCGGGTGGGCGGTAACGCTCAGATCAAAGCCATGAAAAAAGTTGCGGGCAAGCTGCGGCTTGAACTTGCGCAGTACCGCGAGTTGGAAGCGTTCGCCAAGTTTGGTTCCGACCTCGACAAGGCGACACAGCAAGCTCTGCGACGCGGGTCGCGGTTGGTGGAACTTCTCAAACAAGGCCAATACGTTCCCGTGCCCGTGGAAAAGCAAGTGGTCGGCGTTTTTCTCGGAACCAACGGCTACCTCGACGAAATTCCTGTCAATGCGGTACAACGTTTTGAGAAAGAATTTCTCGAGATGATGGATATGAAGCACGCCGCGGTATTGCAAGAGATTGTTGAGAAGAAAGACTTGACAAAAGAGATCAGCGACAAGCTGCACGAGATCGCAAAAGATTTCACGGCAAAGTTTAAGGTGACGGTAACATAAGTGGCGACGCTTCGGGAAATCCGCCGCCGAATTGGCAGCGTGAAGAATACGCAAAAGATCACCAAGGCGATGAAGATGGTGGCGGCCGCAAAACTCCGCCGTGCGCAGGAAGCGATCGTTGCTGCTCGGCCGTACGCCCGAAAGATGCGCGAAGTACTTTCGCATCTTCTCGAGCACTCGGACGACCCCTCGCATCCATTGGCCGCCGTGCGGGAAGTTCACCGCGTTGCCATCGTCATCGTTACCGCCGACCGCGGATTGTGCGGAGCGTTCAACGCCAATGTGCAGAAAGCCGCCGTGGAATATGTGCGCAAGACCTACAGCCATCTGCTCGACCAAAAGCACGGCGTGCGCTTCGTTGCGGTAGGAAGGAAGGGATTCGATTTCCTGAACAAGCGGAACAACGAAGTGTTTTCAAAACACATCGGAATTTTTCAGGCGCTGAGTTACGCACAAGCCAAGTCCATCACCAATGAGTTGGCGGAAGGTTTTCTCACCGGAGAGTTCGACCGCGTGGACGTCATCTACAATGAGTTCAAATCGGTCATCCAGCAACGTGTTGCCATTGAACAGTTGCTGCCGGTTCCGGTGATCACCTCGGAAGCATCGGCGTTGTCAAGGCGCGCGGACTTTATCTACGAACCGTCGAGTGCGGCAATCGTGAACGATTTGCTGCCGAGGCATTTGAATTTCCAGATGTGGAGGATATTGTTGGAATCCAATGCGGCTGAGCAAGGCGCAAAGATGACCGCCATGAGCAATGCCACCGAGAATGCGAAAGAGTTGATTAGTTCGTTGACGCTTTCGTACAACAAAGCGCGGCAGGCAGGCATTACCAAAGAGTTGCTTGAAATTGTTGCCGGCGCCGAAGCATTGAAGAAAGCCGGTTGAATTTTGCTCCCATGCACAGTGTCAGTACCGCGGTTGGTCTTCCGGCCGCGGTTTTTTGTTGAAGAATTCCTGAAAGTGCAGTACCGTGGTCATGGATCATTAGGAAGGATATTGGCATGGCACCAACGCCCCCTCCACCCTCGCCACTAAAACCTGCCCCGGCGCAACCAACGACAGCTCAACCGCAGCGCATTTCTCTTGAACAGATCGACATCAAGGTTCTCGATCGAAATAGGATTCGAGAACTGTTCAAGGCGGGCCGGCTTCCCACTGCCGACCAGATCGTGGAAGAAGTTCTGACCCGTGCGGTTCACAGCGGTGCCAACGATGTTCATATTGAACCGATCGAAGGCGAGCTGCAGATTCGCGTGGGGCACGAAGGCATTCTGAAACGCATGGTGTCGTTGCCGCCGGATATGAACGATTCCATCGTCAGCGTTCTCAAGACGAAAGCCACGCTGAATCAGTTTGAGAAAAAGAAACCACAGGAGGGGCGCTACTCGGCGGTGTACGGAACGGACGCGTTCGATTTTCGCGTCAACATTATACCGGTGCTGCAAGGGGAGCGTTGTCTCGTTCGATTGCTTCACAAATCATCGCGCATCTCGAGCCTCGATGAGTTGGGATTCCATGAAGATAGTACGGCGCAATTGAAATCGCTGCTCAGGAATCCGCGTGGACTTTTCCTCGTCACGGGACCTTCCGGGAGTGGAAAGACCACAACAGTCTACGCCGCCACGAATCATGTCCACTCCCCCGAAAAGTGCGTCATCACGGTAGAAGATCCGGTTGAGTATCGCCTTCCTTTTTCCAGTCAAATCAATTTGCCGTCGGATAAATCGTTCAACTTTGTCGATGCGCTGCGTGCAATTCTTCGGCAGAATCCTAACGTTATCATGGTGGGAGAAATCCGCGACGCAGAGACCGGAATCGTTGCGGCGGAGGCGGCCATCACCGGCAACCTTGTGCTCAGCACCATGCTTGCTGATGACGCCATCGGCGCAATTCACCGTTTGTTCAATCTCGGCATCCCTCCGTATTGGCTCTCGTCGACGCTCATTGGAATTGTTCACCAACTGCTCATCCGCAAAATCTGCGCGAATTGTCGCGAGGAATATCCACTTAGCAAAGAAGAACTTGCCGTGCTTGGCGCGCCCAATAAAGAGGAAGAACTTCGGCTGTTCCGTGGACGGGGTTGCGCCGCTTGTGGCGGCACCGGGTATAAGGGACGAGTAGCAATTTGCGAAATTCTGACGATCAGCCATACGATGCGCGATTTGATCTTTCAAAAAGCATCCTTGCTTCAGTTGCGCGAGGAGGCGGGGAACGTCGGGCTTCAAAACATTCGCCAAGATGCAATCCGCAAGGTGTTGCAGGGTGTCACCTCGGTACAGGAGGTGGTGCGGGTTCTCGGCTAACGATTGGGGTGGAGGGACAGTCCGCCCCCCCAATTCAATCTTGTTTGCCGCTTCTTTTTTTCCTATCTTTTTTCCAAAGCAACAGGAAAACTTCCGACTTCTTCCGAGAATCGCAGGTATACCGGCCGCGCACAGCGCGGGAAGAACTCGGAAGTTTTGCCATCATACGGGCAAGACGATCGTGTTTGAAAATCTCAGCCAAAAACTTGAAGCGGCATTCAAAAAGCTTCGCGGCCTTGGGAAGCTGACGCCGCAGAACATCGAAGAATCGCTGCGGGAAGTGCGCCGCGCTTTGCTCGATGCCGACGTCAATTACAAGGTGGCGAAACAGTTCATTGAAGACGTTCAGAAGAGAGCGGTTGGTCAGGAAGTTCTGAATAGTGTCGCGCCCGGACAGCTTATCGTCAAGATCATTCACGACGAGATGGTGAAACTGTTGGGCGTATCGCGTGCCGATGTGGTGCAAAGCCCAACTCCGCCGACCGTGATACTTGTTGCAGGACTTCAAGGCTCGGGCAAGACGACCTTTTCTGCAAAGCTGGCAAATTTGCTGAAGGGCAAAGGCCGATTGCCGTTGCTTGTAGCCGCCGACATGTATCGTCCTGCGGCAATTGATCAACTTGTAACACTCGGCAGTCAGATTGATGTGCCGGTGTTTTGGGAATCCTCCGCAAGGAGTCTGCCGAAGGCATCCATTCGGACTTTCCGAAGGAACACTTTCGTGTCGGACATCCCTTCGGGAATGGATCGCACGTCGAATGATGCGGTGAAGATTGCGGCAGATTCGTTAGAGTTTGCGCGGAAGAATATCCGCGATACCGTCATCATCGATACTGCCGGACGAATGCACGTAGACGAAACGATGATGCGGGAGGTTGAGGCCGTGAAGCAGCGCGTTCAACCTCATGAAATTTTGTTTGTTGTCGATTCGATGACCGGCCAGGACGCCGTAAACACAGCGAAAGCATTCCATGACCGGCTGCAGTTCGACGGCGTTGTTCTGACGAAACTTGATGGCGATACCCGCGGCGGCGCGGCGTTGTCAATTCGAGCGGTGGTGCAAAAGCCGATCAAGTTTATCGGCGTCGGTGAAAAGCTCGATGCGCTTGAGCCGTTCTATCCTGACCGCATCGCTTCGCGCATTCTTGGCATGGGTGATATCGTCACGCTGGTAGAGAAAGCCCAACAATCCTTCGACGAAGAAAAGGCAGTTGAGTTTGAACAGAAGCTTCGCAAAGCTTCTTTCACGTTTGATGATTTTCTGAACCAGCTTCAAGAAGTTCGCAAGATGGGACCGCTGAGTCAGGTGATGAGCATGATTCCCGGAATGAATCGCCTGCCGGCGGGAGCGGATATTGACGAGCGGAATTTGGTGCGTGTCGAAGCCATCATTCGGTCGATGACGAAAGAAGAGCGCAGCCGTCCGGCGATCATCAATGGAAACCGGCGGAAGCGGATCGCGTTGGGAAGCGGAACAACGGTTCAAGACGTCAACCGATTGCTCAAGCAGTTTGAAGAGATGCAGAAAATGATGAAACGCTTCAGCAAGGGAAACATGCGGCACGCGATGCGCGGTATGCGCTTTCCCATGAATTAGGAATTGCAATACACTCAAACAACATTCAACAACAGGAGTAACAACGTTGGTTAAGATTCGTTTACGCAGGGAGGGCAAAAAAGGCCATCCGATCTACAAGCTTGTAGCCGCCGACATGCGCTCGCCGCGCAACGGTCGATTCATCGAAGCGTTGGGCCAATACAACCCGCACACCAATCCGATAACGCTGACGTTCAAGGAACAGCGCGTTGAGTATTGGTTGAAGAAGGGCGCTCAACCGTCGGATACCGTCCGTTCGTTGCTGCGTCGCAATGGCTTCTGGCTTCGATGGACGCTCGTTCGCCAAGGTAAAGACGAAAGTGTCATCGCAAAAGTATTGGAGCGCTGGCAGATGCAAACGGCCGAACGCGGTAAGCGTGAAACTGACCGGAAGGCGCGTCGCTCGACGAAGAAAAAGTCGGCAGCGCCGGTGGCCGAGGTCGAGCAAGCCGCACCTGCGCAAGCCAGCCCGCCTTCGGTCTAGCGGGCATAACGTTTCGTAGTCTCGTTTTCCTGGAACACCGCTTTCTTGGTTTGCGATTCGAAGCGACGCCGATGAGGCGCCGAGAATTCCACACGGTGGAGAAGGTTGATTATCCCGAAGGTGGCAAAGCCATAGTTTTGCCAGACTCCTTCGGAGCAACCCCCGTTCTGCCGGAACCGAAACCCTACACAGGAGGTGGAACCATGAAGGAATTCCTCGAATACATTGCGAAGCATCTTG
>JACRFF010000198.1 GCA_016218005.1 Ignavibacteriales bacterium | reverse complement strand
TGCTGATAAGGGCGTCGAAGAGCGGCTCTAAATTGCTGCTGTCGTCCTCAAGTTCGCGCTTAGCGATACCTTGCTTGGCAATCGCGTACGTGGTGGGAAAATCAAGCTGATGATCATTTGCACCCAACGCCAGAAAAAGGTCGAAGATTTCGTCCAGCACTTCGTGCGGGCGCGCATCTTTGCGGTCGATCTTGTTGATGACGACGATCGGTTGAAGATTGAGCTCCAGCGATTTCTTCAGCACAAACTTCGTTCCCGGCAACGGGCCTTCAGCCGCATCAACGAGCAACAGCACGCCATCGACCATCTTCAACGTGCGCTCTACTTCGCCGGCAAAATCGGAGTGGCCCGGCGTATCGACAATGTTAATTTTGTACGTCCGCTTGTCGGTTGGCGATTTGAAGAAGACCGCCGTATTCTTGGCAAGAATGGTGATGCCGCGTTCGCGTTCGAGTTCGTTCGAGTCCATCACGCGCGCTGCCACTTCTTGGTTGGCGCGGAATGTTCCCGTTTGCCGAAGCATATGGTCGACCAGCGTGGTTTTGCCGTGGTCCACGTGCGCGATGATGGCAATGTTGCGTATTTCTTCCCGTCGCAGCATCAATTCTCCTGACAACAAAAATGCCTCAGATTGCACAAGGCGTCTCATCTGAGGCAGTGGTAAGATACGAAATTTGCCGCGTAAAACAAAAAGGCCGGCTCTTCCGCAGAGACGGCCTTCGGAAACTTACAACGGCTCAGGCTTAGCGAATCGAAATGCCGACGCCAACTGCTGCGGTTGGAACCGTTGCGAAATGATATTCCGCATGAACGTTAATAATAAGAAGAAGCAAACGCACACCAACCAAGGCGCTCGATTTATTCTTTCCTTCAACCGTGAATCCGGGAACTGTAACTCGCGAACTTACTCCGTTCACTACTTGCGTTCCTGTAAAATCGGCGACATTGAACGAAGAACTTTCGAGCTGGAAACCGCCATACACGGTGAGAATAAGAAGCCTCTTGCTAACTTCAATTCCATACGCTGTTGCAGTTGCTGAGAAGATATCCTTATCATTTTTGTTCTTAAACGAGAGCTTTTGAGTCATGAAATGAACCGCGATGTCAATGGGGAAGAACGGCAGCCATTGGTCTACATCGTACCGAGCGCCAAAGCCCATCAATCCGAACTTTCCGGCACTCCCAGCGTCGATCGTTGGTATAAAACGAACCATTGCTTCTAAACCAAGCGGCAAACCAACGTTTATCTGTGCAACCGGAAAAGCAATCGCTGGCAAATCAAATCCGCCAGGCAATACGTATGAGCCCAGGTTTGTGGACGTTCCAGATTGGTTGATTGGAATAATGGTGCTGTCTGTTTTGCCTACGGCAGAATTTGTTACATACTCTCGGTTCGAAAAGTTCGGCGTAAACCCCGTCCAGCTTGTTACAACCGGCAATGTCACCTTGAAGGTCTTATCTTCATCAACCATTTGCGTGAGGCCAAGTTTGACCCCAACATCAAAGCCAAGAAGGTCATGCAAATCGGCAGAGTAGAAGAGTCCCGTATTCAACGAAGCTCCCCAACCTGCCAACATTGGGCTGATATAGTCTTGAGCGGCTTTTGAGCTGAATTTACTCAGTTGGTCGCCCAAGTCTTGTGATTGCGCTGATCTCCCGACAAATAGAAGCGCAAGCCCTAGAACAAAAAGCATACGTATTGTTGATTTCAGGTGAATCCTCCCGAATTGGTGGTGAGATATGATGGGCAAGAGAATTTTCTTCATCAGAAGTCCCCTCTTGTATGTGTGCAAATATACGAGAAGAATGTCGAGATGCAAGATTCCTGTTGCATTTCCCGTATTAGAATATGCCATACTTGTTGTCGGTCACCCGGCTCTGCGTCGGTTTCGGTTCATACTGTGGGGAAGCACGGCCATCCGCACGGGGAAAATACTTGGAAATCCGCGTTGAGTCGTTACGAGTGGGCGGTGGGAGGGGTCGAGGCCGGAATCCGTCCGCTGCGACATGGAGCTACTTGGAAAGGTAGTTTTGAAACATGGGCGCAATATCGTCGAGGTCTTTCTTCAGCGAAAAGCGAACCGCATCCCCGAACGTACTCAGCACAATCAGCGCGTTTACGTTCGCGTCATAATTCGACGCGTTCGAGAGCCTGTTCCAAAATCCCTTGTTGACCTTCGCGATTTCTTTATAGAGTTCGCTCAATCGGTCGAGTTTCCAATCTGCATCCAAATTGTTTTTCATCCGGAAGTGTTGGGCGATAAGATACATGCCAATAGAACGATAGACCGACTCCACCGCGGTCGCAAATGGAAGGTGAAAGCGCACCATCGGCCGCAGCATGTCGAGAATGGGACAATCGCTCGTAACCATGTAGATTCCCATGATCGACGCCAGACCGTTCTGCACCGATGTTTCCTGCGCGTACGTTCGCTCGGAGGCTTCGACGACAACCCACGTTCGATCGTAGGAGGTGGAAGATTTGAATTGGTCGATCAGGTGGGCCACATTGACCGCAATGGGACAATACTCGACAGAGTCATCCAGCGGACAATTTTCGCATTGATGGAATTTGAGCTTTGTCCATTCCGGGCGGTGTGGGTCGTGGCTCGTCAAGGCCTTCAACGTATGCGAGTCGAGCAGCACATCGAACTGCCGCTCCGTTCCATCGTCAAACTGAAACTTGTAGCGGAATCGAATGGTGTTGGAAAAATCTGCTTCTGCCATAAGCGATGTATTTCCTTGCAATCGGATTCGTCGGCGTTACTTGCGCTTCTCGCAATGCCCTTGTACATTGTAATGAAAGTTCATCAACAGTTCAATTTACCCCATTAGAAGCCTGTCTGCGTGCGTACACGCACAGGCAGGCAAAACGCCCCGCGGCTTGCTCGCCTCGCTGAAGCTCTGGCGAAGCGGGCCGCGGGGATGAACCCCGTTAGAGATGTATCCATATCTACAGATGGTTAGTGAGCCTAACCCCAAATCTCTAACGGGGTTTACCGTGGACG
>JACRFF010000211.1 GCA_016218005.1 Ignavibacteriales bacterium | reverse complement strand
CATAACGGGGCGCGGGAAGCACGCCGTGCGTGCGAACGGAGCGTTGTATGCGACGCTCGCAAACGCACGAATGGCGATGCTTCCCGCTGTTGTGCGCAGTCGCGCAGCGACTGCGTTTGCACAACGAGGGCGAAGCCCGCGCCCCGTTGTGGCGCGCTCTGAGCGCAGCGTCTTTGTCGCTGCGCGATTGCGCCACAACGTCTCGCCGCACTACGCAGCGGTTTTTGGTGCTATGAAAAATACACTTCGCCTAAACTGAGCTTACTAAACCGCACCAAAAACCGTTGAGTGAGCACTATAATCATTTTTCAAAAGAGCGAACGTCGTAGTGCGGCGTGTTATACGCCGCGCAGCTTACGATAATCATCATACTGGAGAATTCAATTCTTTCGTAGCAAGTATAGAACTAAGCCTCCTCCACTAACGGCTTTCTCTTGTTCAACAATGAGCTTATTTGTCTCTACGAGAGTAGACAACCCTCGGATGGACATGAAATTGCGGTAGTTGCGGAAGTGCCTCCGACCCGCCGCTATCTCAGAAACGAAGATCACGAACTTCGTGAGCCATCCTCTGGGAAAATGGTATGGGCCGGTGTGGAAATCAATCAGCAAAATGCGACCATCTTCCTTTAGCACACGCTTCATCTCATCGATTGCTCGCGGGCGTGACGCCTGGTCCATTTCGTGTAAAACTAACATCGAGATTACTAAATCGAATGAGCCGTCTTTGAAGGGCATCACGCACGCATTTGCCAGCTTTAGGTCCGCAACTTCACCCAATCTCTTCTTTGCGACATCTAACATCGACTCAGATGTATCAATGCCAAAGAGAGAGCATTCGAATCTTCGATAGAGTTCCAGATGGACTCCTGTGCCGCAGCCGACGTCCAAGACAGCCATGCCTTTTCTAGGTCGGAACATGCCTACTCCGATTAACCTGAGACCTCGGTTCATAGGCTCAAAGATCGTGTCGAACAGACCGGCTACTCGTCGATAAGGGTCTTTGGTCATCCTGCTCTCTTTGAATCAGTTCGGGCCGTTAGCGTCTGACATAATCTCAGGTTCTTGGCAATTTCCGTAAGCTGCGCGTCGTTCCGCAGTTGCTCATGAGCGAGCGTGCTTTTGTGGCGCGCGTTCGTCGGGTTCTCTACACCGCGTGCTTCCTCTCGGGAGGCGCGCGCCACTCGCGAGCGAATGGCTGCGGAACATTTGCAATCACGCCGTGTTGCGTTCTTATTTCTTTTCTTTTTGGCGAAATAGAAAGCTTT
>JACRFF010000201.1 GCA_016218005.1 Ignavibacteriales bacterium | reverse complement strand
TGCGGCATCGGGATAATCAGCAGGTCGTGGGTTCTCAGCCGAAGGCTGATCCCTGCCGGCAGGCACAGTGCCTTCGATGGAAAATCCGCCCGCCAGCTCCACGGAAAGACAAGCCCTCAACGATCTCAGCTTGTCCTTGTGTCAAGTTCAAGAGGAAGTTGTTTGTCGTGAAGTTCAAAAAAATCCGCCGAGGCGGATTTTTTATTGCTGGGAAAGGAACTCTGTAGCAAAAGGTTGGGGCTACACGCAACAATTGGAATTCAGAAAATAATTGGAACAGAGGCGTTCTTTTCATAAATTTGCACGCCATCAGTCATAAAAATTTCAAGCAATGAAAGGCATCACATGAATGAAGGCAGCATCGTACAAATAATTGGCCCCGTTGTTGATATAGACTTTTCCGGCGGACAGCTACCTGCCGTCCGGAATGCGATCAAGATTCCCCGCACCAACGTCGAAGGTCAACAGGAGGACCTCATTGTTGAAGTGCAGCTGCATCTTGGTGAAGACCGGGTTCGTACCGTCGCTATGGATTCGACTGACGGACTTGTGCGCGGCATGAAGACGTTTGATCTGGGCGCACCGATAGAAGTGCCGGTAGGACCCCAAGTGTTGGGGCGCCTCATCAATGTTATCGGCCACGGCATCGATGGGCTAGGAGCAATCGAAACAAAGAAAAAATATCCGTTGCACCGCCCTGCGCCAGGATTTCAAGAACTCAGCACGAAGCAGGAAATGTTTGAAACCGGCATTAAGGTGATTGACCTTTTGGAGCCATATACCAAAGGAGGCAAGACCGGATTGTTCGGTGGTGCAGGTGTTGGCAAAACTGTTATCATCCAAGAATTGATTCACAATATCGCTATCCACCACGGCGGCTACTCGGTGTTTAGCGGCATAGGCGAACGCACTCGTGAAGGAAACGACCTTTGGCTTGAGATGAAAGAATCCGGTGTGCTGGATAAGACGGCGCTCGTGTTTGGACAAATGAACGAGCCGCCGGGCGCTCGTGCTCGCGTAGGCCTGACGGCGTTGACGATGGCTGAATATTTTCGTGAGGAAGAAGGAAAGGATGTGCTGTTGTTCATCGACAACATCTTCAGATTCGTTCAAGCCGGCTCTGAGGTCTCCGCGCTTCTCGGTCGTATGCCTTCTGCCGTCGGATATCAACCGACGCTCGGCACGGAGATGGGCGAGCTTCAAGAGCGGATTACGTCGACGAAAAAGGGATCCATCACATCGGTGCAAGCCATCTACGTTCCCGCCGACGACTTAACGGATCCTGCTCCTGCAACAACCTTCTCGCACTTAGATGCAACAACAGTGTTGAGTCGTCAGATTTCAGAGCTGGGAATTTATCCAGCCGTCGATCCTCTTGATTCCACTTCGCGCATTCTCGAACCAGGCATCGTAGGTGCAGATCACTATTCTGTTGCCAAGCGCGTCAAGGAAACGCTTCAGGCGTACAAGGACTTGCAGGATATTATCAACATCCTTGGAATGGATGAACTTTCCGACGAAGATAAGCAGACTGTTGCACGCGCACGAAGAATTCAAAAATTCCTTTCGCAACCGTTCTTTGTTGCAGAGCAGTTCACGAACACGCAGGGGAAGTACGTGAAACTGGAGGACACCATTCGCGGATTCAAAATGGTTCTGGATGGCGAGTGCGATCATCTGCCGGAGAATGCCTTCCTCTATGTCGGCGGAATCGAAGAAGTATTTGAAAAAGCAAAGCAGATGCAGGCGTAAGCGTTATGGCTGAAAAGATTTTTCAACTGGAGATCGTCACTCCGCGCAAAGTTGTCTTTTCCGGGTCGGTAGAAAGTTTCAGTGCACCCGGCGTCGAGGGCGGATTTCAAGTCCTCAAGAGTCATGCGGCGCTCTTATCCTCCATCGAAACAGGCGAAGTAAAATTGCGCGACCAGCACGGCAGCGAGGTACGGTTTGCAACGAGCGGCGGATTCGTCGAGGTCCAAGACAACAAAGTTGTGTTGTTGGCCGAGACGGCGGAACGTAACGATGAGATCGATGTTGCCCGCGCCGAATCTGCTCAAGTGCGAGCGCAGAAGCGTCTTGCCGAAAAGGCGCCCAATCTTGACCGCCTCCGTGCCGAAGCCGCCTTATGGCGTGCTCTCAATCGGCTCAGAATTGCATCAAAGAACTGACGCAACGCCCGCGACGTTCTGCGCGGACCTTGTTCTTGATGGGGGCTTCGTTGATTCTGCGAGCCGTTTCAATTATATTGGCGGCGAATCGAATCGATCAACTTGTCGTTGCCAAGTATCTTGAAAAAACCGACGCGTCCCACACATGCCGTTATCCATCTCAATGCGCTTGAAGAAAACTTGGAGGGCATTCGACGCCATGTAGGGTCCAATGTTGAAGTGAGGGCGGTTGTGAAGGCCAACGCGTACGGCCACGGTGCGGTGCCTGTTGCTAAGTTCCTTGAGAAAAAAAAGGTGAAGTTTTTCGGCGTTGCCTATCCTGAGGAAGCTGTGGAACTTCGTCAAGCAGGCATTCGCGGACATCTACTCGTGTTCACGTTATCGGCAGATTCGCAGGTCGAGTTGTTGTTCACGCATCATCTCCAAGCCACCGTAAGCAGCGTTGATGATGTCCAAAAACTTCAGCGACATGCGGCAAAGGTGAAAAAAACTCTTCCCATCCATCTCAAAATCGATACGGGAATGAATCGCATTGGAACAACACTTTCTTTGCTCAACGACGTGCTTCAGGCCGTGAAGACAGCTTCACGACTGCAATTGGTAGGAGTCTTTACGCATTTTGCGAGTGCAGATGAACGTGATAAAACATTTACTCATCAACAGCTGATCAAATTCAATCAGGCGGTAGATGCAGTGCGGGCATACAGATTGGAACCGCGCTACATCCACTGCGCAAACAGTGCGGCGATACTCGATATTCCCGAATCAAGATTCAATATGGTGCGCCCCGGGATTTCTCTCTACGGCTACTATCCCTCCTATGAAGTCTCCCATAGCATTCGATTGAAACCGGTGATGTCGATTCAAACGCGCGTGGCACTGGTGAAGGTGCTCGAAATGGGAGAAACGGTCAGCTACGGCCGACGCTATGTTGCACAACGAAAAACCCGGATCGCGACGATCCCGGTCGGTTACGCCGATGGAGTTTCGCGCCTCTTGACGGGAAAGATGTCCGCATTGATTCACGGGCGAAGGTTTCCAGTTGTCGGTACCATTTGCATGGATCAGTGCATGGTTGATGTCGGCAAAGAAGAAATCGGCGTTGGGGCCGAGGTCGTGTTGATAGGCGAGCAAGGCGATCATCACATCACTGCTCAGGAATGGGCTGACAAGTTAGGGACGATCCCGTACGAAATCTGTTGCGGCATTACCTCACGTGTTCCACGAATCTACGAATACCTATGACCCAAGCACAGGAATACATTGCAACGCTGCTCGACCGCATATCGGTTTGGGATTTATCGGTTGAGAACAAAGAGACGTTGGAAAAAATCAAAGAGCGGCTTCAGGGGACCGACAACCTTCGCCGAGAACTGGAACGGCTTTTCAAAGTGAATGGCCTTGGAGATTTTGCGCTGCAACTTATGTGGGCTGGCGAGCGGGCTGAAAAAAATCCTGCTCCAGTGGAAGTGAATCAGGAGGAAGAATTTCGGATCCTTGCGAGCTTCAAGCGCGGGGTCGGCGGCAGCAGTGATGCGGCCGAAATCAACAATCGGATGGAGATGAATACTGCCGAGCAAACGGACAGCGGCTTCGGATTGCCGCCCCAGGAACCGACTGTCGATTCGTTCGCCGGCGATCTCCCCGTTCCATCGGCTGAGGAAACTGCTTCTGTTATTTCTCCTAACGGAGGAACGGCAGAACGTTCTGACCGTGAACAAGAATTCTCGGTGGTGTTGGAAAAATTTCTCGAATCTGTGCAAGGTGGCGCCGATGATCGGATGACCCTTCTTGGTTCTTTGCAATCACTGTGTGGGTCGGTGGCCACTGAGGCGCATCCAGACGACTTCAAACAATTTTGTACGTTGCTTAACGATTTTCTCGATTACATCGTTACCAACCAATATCTGGATGATATCCGCGTGATGAATCTGACGACGAACATTCAAGATGGTTTTGCCCAGTGGGTTCATGCCAATGCCGATGAGCGAGCCGGAGTGTTGGATCATACCATAGAAACTCTTCGCGACTTTCGCACAATGTTTGAATAACGGAACGTATGAGCAATCTTTACGCGGTGGTGATGGCTGGGGGGGTTGGATCTCGATTCTGGCCTCGCAGCAGGGAACGGTTTCCCAAGCAATTTCTGGAAATCTTTGGCTTGGGAACGATGATCCAGAATACGATTTCGCGCATTGAACCATTGGTGCCGGCGATGAATACATTCGTCGTGACAAATGCGCTCCACGTAGATGCAGTGAAGAGCCAGCTTCCATTCTTGCCGAGTGAAAATGTGTTGGTTGAACCAGTCGGTAGGAACACGGCGCCGTGTGTCGGAATTGCGGCCCAGTGGATCGAGAAAATCGACCCGGAAGGAGTCATGATCGTTCTTCCTGCCGATCACCTCATTAGCAACGTCCCGGAATTTTTGCGCTTGCTCACGCTTGCGTCGCGGGTAGCGGTCGATACAAACGCGTTGCTGACCATTGGAATTCATCCAACACATCCCGAAACCGGATTCGGTTACATTCAATTCGATGACATGCCGGATGTGAATCCTTTTTTGAAAGAAGGAGTCTACCGCGTCAAGACGTTTGCGGAAAAACCCACACGGGATACGGCAGAACTTTTTCTCAAGAGCGGAGACTTTCTGTGGAATAGTGGAATGTTTGTTTGGAAGGCATCTGCCATTCTGAAAGAGATCGCACAAAATTTGCCGGAACTTTCGGCTCAACTTGCGGCCATCGAACCTGCCGTCGGCACACCATCGTACCAATCTGCCGTCGACCGGGCATACGGAGTCATTCGAAGCATCTCGATTGACTATGGGGTGATGGAGAAAGCGTCGAATGTGTTTGTGGTGCGAGGAGATTTTGGATGGAGCGACGTTGGCTCGTGGGATGAAGTTGTTCGGCTCACTCCAACAGATTCGTTCGGGAACTCACTGCGCGGCGCAGTGTTCACGAAGGAGGTCAACGGAAGCTACATCGACGCCGGCAAAAAGTTTGTTGCAGCCCTTGGGGTTGACGACTTGATCATCATCTCGACAGACGACGCCGTTCTTGTATGTCCCAAAGGACGTTCGCAAGAGGTGAAGGAAATCGTTGACTTCCTTCGCCGGAAGCAGATCAATGAACTTTTGTAGTTTGGCAAGGATTGCCGTGCCCGCGTTCATGCTTTCAATTGCGGGATGTTCATCCACAACGCGGTTTGCCACAAAAGAAACGGGTGGGTCGCCGCCGCGCGTAGAATCATCCGGCAATTCCGCTGCAAGTTTGCGCAAGCCAAACGGAAAAATTCTCCTGACACTTGAAGGAATGGTTTCGTACTATGCCGGCGACTTCCACGGCAAGCTGACTTCGAATGGAGAAACGTTTGATATGCATGCGTTGACGGCGGCACATCGAAATTTTCCGTTCGGCACAAAAGTGCGCGTCACGAATCTTGATAATAACAAAAGCATAATCGTTCGTGTGAACGACCGAGGCCCCTTTGTAGAAGGCCGACTGATGGACCTCTCGCTTGCCGCCGCAAAGGAAATTGACCTCATCCGCTTGGGAACAACCAAGGCGCGATTGGAAGTGCTTGAATGGGGAGATGGTAAACCCCGTTAGAAGCTCACGCGGGGCATTAAACCCCGTGTTCGCTAAAACCAAACTGCATTCATCCCCGCGGGGCTTCGACTGAGCTCAGCCGAAGTCCAAGCCACGGGGCGTTCTGCCTGCCTGTGCGTGTACACACGCAGACAGGCTTCTAACGGGGTAAATAGGAAGTACAAGGGCGAAGAAAGTTCTGACAGAGCGCGAAGTCGTTGAAGCGGCCAAACAAAGCCGCCGAATGCTTCAGGTGGATGCGGACACGATCTTGACTCCCGCAGCGCGTGATGCGGCGAAACAATACGGTATTGAAGTTGTTGTAGGCCGGAGTTCTACTTCCGTCCAAGTCCAATCTCAGGTCAGCGGTGTTCAGCTTATTCCGCCACGCGATCCGAAATCATCTAACGCTGGAACAGTTGTAGCGTTAGGTGCAGACCATGGTGGTTTTGTCCTCAAAACGGTGCTTGCCAAACAGCTTGGTGAATGGGGCTACACGGTGGTTGATGTTGGAACGTCGTCAGAACAACCGTGCGACTATCCCGATTTTGCGTTCGCGGTAGCTGCGCTTGTATCCCGTGGTCAAGCTGTGCGCGGGGTGATGATAGACAGCGTGGGCGTGGCATCGGCGATTGTTGCCAACAAAGTTCCAGGTATTCGCGCCGTTTGTTGCTCGAACGAATTCACAGCAAAGAGCAGCCGTGAACACAACGACGCAAATGTTTTGACACTCGGGGGAAAAGTTCTGGGGACGGAACTCGCAAAGTCTATTCTCAAGGTTTGGCTTGAGACATGGTTTGGAGGGGGAAGACACCAAAACCGAATTCGTAAGATTGCGGAGATTGAGGAACGGTTTTTGCTCAAGCCAACCTCTCACCAGTCTGAATGATCATAAGCGTTCTTGTAAAGCCTCGGTCAAAACAACCGGGGATATCCAAGAACAACGATTCTACTTTTGTCGTTCGTGTCGCATCACCTCCAGTCGATGGCAAAGCCAACGACGAAGTGATTGAACAGCTGAGTAAATTTTTTTCAATTCCTCCTAGCCGTATCGTCATCAAATCCGGACACACCAGCAAGCGCAAGATTATCGCAATTCTCTAAGCCTGCTTGTCTTCCCGTCAAAATTTTTTCCCAAGGAATACAACGGAGACTCGACGTTAGCTAAGTGAAAACTAATCGGCGATTCTTGCATGGAATTGGCGATTCAACTTCAGTAATGTTTAGAGTGGTTGCAACTCGCATCATACAACGCTATATTTGCATTGCGACTAATCGGTTTTCACTTGAATTCACGAATGTTGCACCAATGAAAGGAATGTAATGGGAATCTCTCTACGTAGGTCGTTACTTATCATGTCTTTTGTTGGTTTTTCCACAGCCCTCAGCGGTTGTTATCAATCCTTTACTACCTCATCCACCACAAGAACCGAATTTCAACGTCAGTTGACTCCAACGACCATTGGATTCAATGGAGGGACAACTGAGCCAATCTTCGAGCACAATCGTTCTTTGTCAAGATTGATCCCTTTGGTCAAGAAGATATCGAAGCGCTACGAAGTAGATTGGATTTTCATTTTGGCCCTGATGAAGGAGGAATCCAGATTTGATTACGAAGCGATTAGCCATCGTGGCGCCTATGGCTTGATGCAACTTATGCCCATTACTCAGGTCGAAGTGGCCGAACGGCTTGGCGTAGACGAAGTGGAAAGTCCCACCAACAATATCAGAGCAGGAATCTATCACTTGAAGCTTCTCAAGAGGTCATTTGAAGATTGCTCGGTCGAAGACCGTTTTCGGCTTACATTGGCAGCATATAATGCCGGATTAAGTCGGGTTCAAGACGCCCAACGAATCGTGGAATTCCTCGGCTCAGATCCGAAAAGTTGGAATGCGGTACGGGAAGCTTTGCCCCTGTTATCCAAGAGATCCTATACATTACACGAGAAGATATGGGCTGAGGGAAAACCACCCAGCGGGTATTTTGGAGGGGCTCGAGTCACCATTGCCTATGTTGAAAACGCACTGCGCAACTATGACGAATATTCCCTTGCTTTGAAGTAAGAGTGCCGTGTTGACTCTATGGGTTCTGGGATTGACCCCCATATCGATGTCGAGATGAGAATTCGCTTGACATTATTTTTCATCGTTGATATATTGCGCCTGATTTACTCGTTGCATTTTTCATTATTACCACCCATCATTTTACAGGAGGTATTGTCATGAAGAAAATTTTAGTGGTTTCGTTGATGCTGGTATTGGTTGCGACTTCTGGAGCATTTGCTCAGAAGAAGTTTTCTGAGAACAACTATGCGGGGATCAATCCTCTTGGTCTTCTCTTTAAGATATACTCTGGCGAATACGGAAGGTTTATAAATAATGGCGCGGCAGAAATCAATGTGCCGTTTTTCTACTGGGCGCCAACAACGGATCTCACCATTCTCGGACTTGGTGGTTCGTACCGTATGTACAAAGATGGCAATGGAGAAGGGATATTTTACGGTGGAGGTCTTCAGTTTTTATCTATCAGTTGGAACTACACATCGGCCGAAAAAATTACGGG
>JACRFF010000206.1 GCA_016218005.1 Ignavibacteriales bacterium | reverse complement strand
ACCGCGGGCGGCAGGCAGGCTCCTTCAGAATGACATTCTGCTTCTTTTTAGACAGCCTCCAGAACGCAACACAACATTTTGTTCATTGATCTTGCGCCACCAATTTTCCTATAACCAAACTCCAACTCTACTTTTCACGCACGCGTGTGATAACATAGTCTGCACGCAACTGCGCACCGAAAGACTCCACTGATTTTTTTGCTTCAGCGTGCGTGGCATACTTGCCGATGCGCACCGCCCACCAGTCTCCGCCCTTCATCGAAACGTTTTCCATGAAAGCAGGATAGCCGGAGAATTCCAGATTCTTGACCGCATCTTCGGCACGTTGTTTTTCCTTAAACGACACCACTTGAACGGTAAACTCGCCCTTCATGTCTGAAAGTTTGCTTAAGTGCTCAGATGCTGTTGATGCTTCACTCTTCGCGTCGGTTTTACTTTCCTTTTTCGCGCCAGCCTTTGCTTCTTCCTTCGTTCCGGCGGGAGGCTTGCCTGCAACACCTTCCTTCTTGACCGTTGCGTTGTCCTCAGGCAATGGAGTTTCCAGCAATGCTATTTCAGATGAATCAGCCTGCGCCTGAGTTTGGGCTTTGCTTTGATCGCCAGCCTGCGCACTTGGCTCTTGCGGGAACGTTTCTTCTTGCACCTGAGCGACGACCGGAGGTTGTTTCTTCTTGAACGGAAAAATTCCCTTCTTCCACATAAAGTAGCCGCCGCCCAAGACAATTGAGACGACAACGATGATGATGATGTGTGTGGTGTAGGAAACTCCTCCACCACCCCCCTTGGGTTCGGGCTGCTCTGGAGAAGTGGATTCTCCCGTTTCGGCATCGTCAATCAAATTGAGATCGGGCATTGTAAACCCCTCCTTAGTGATAGAAATGCATTCTTTGTGTCGCTACCATCGAAGCGTTGCATACACAGACATCGTCAACGGAACCGCCGCGTATCCTCGCCAAAGTTCGTAGCGTTGATTGGTAACATTCCTCAACTCTATCGTAACGGACATCGATTCCACGATCCGATACTCCGCACCGACATCCACAATGGCCGCTGCCGGCAATGTGTTACCGCTCAAGCTTGACGTTCGCCCGCCGATGGCCTTTGCCGCAGCGTACGTTTCAAATCCATCTGAGAACTTGTGATTGAACCAAGAAGAAACCTCGATGCCCGGCATATAGGGAACTTGTT
>JACRFF010000205.1 GCA_016218005.1 Ignavibacteriales bacterium | reverse complement strand
GAACAAAGGACTCCGCGGAAGCCTGGCAGAAACTCATCAAGAGTTCCGACATCGTGGGGATTAAGAGTAACTCATGGTCTCGGCTGCCGACTCCTAAAGAATTGGAAGCAGTCATTAAGCGTCGTATGCTGGATGTGGGAGTCGCAGAAAAAAATATGGCTATTGACGACCGCGGGGTCCGGAATAACCCGGTCTTCCTCAAAGCTACTGCTCTCATCAATGTGCGGCCATTGAGGACCCATCATTGGTCCGGTGTCGGGACCTGTCTGAAGAATTACATCATGTTTGTTCCCGATCCATCCTCTTACCATGATGAGGGCTGTTCGGCCCTCGGTAAAATATGGACCTATCCCATCGTAAAGGGAAAGACCCGCTTGAACATTCTCAGTGCCCTCACTCCCCAGTTTTATGGAAGGGGAGCCAGTTTCTTTGACACAAGATACGTCTGGCCCTACAAGGGGCTTATCGTGGGGACCGATCCTGTAGCAGTGGATGCCATTGGCGCTCATCTGCTTCAGGCAAAGCGTATCGCCTTTTTCGGCGAAGACCGTGCTCTGGATGTTCCTCCCACACATATTATGGTGGCTGACAAAACATATCGCCTCGGGATCAGTGACCTGAGCCGCATTCAGCTTATCAAATTAGGCTGGGCGGATGAATTGCTGATCTAAGTCTCGGGAAGAAGGGTGCCCTTGGGGGACGCTTATCCTTCGGCCCTGATCCCCCGTTTTGGAAGACGGAGGGACCTAACTGCAAATGGACATTTAAGGGCCATCGCAGTCAAGACAGCTATAGGTGAAAAAATATAGGAGCTAAAATGCAGAAGCGCAAACTGGGAAACAGCAATCTGGAGGTCTCGGCCATCGGGCTCGGCTGCATGGGAATGAGCTTTGGCTACGGTCCGGCCTCAGACAAACAACAGGCCATCTCACTGATTCGGTCTGCCGTCGAACGCGGGGTCACATTCTTCGACACCGCCGAGGTCTACGGCCCGTTCACCAACGAAGAGCTCGTGGGCGAAGCTCTTTCTCCGTTCCGTGGGCGGGTGTTCATAGCCACGAAGTTCGGGTTCAATCTTGATGCCTTTCCAGCCCTCAATAGTCGGCCGGAGCGCATCAAGCAAGTTGCCGAGGCCTCGCTGAAGCGACTCAGGACCGATGTCATCGACCTGTTCTATCAGCACCGTGTTGACCCGGACGTGCCGATCGAAGACGTGGCAGGTGCGGTGAAGGACCTGATTCAGGAAGGCAAGGTCAAACACTTCGGTTTGTCCGAGCCGGGCTTGCAGACGATCCGCCGCGCACATGCCGTCCAGCCGATCACGGCGATTCAGAATGAGTATTCCCTGCTGTGGCGGGAGCCGGGGGCGCAGGTTCTGCCGACGCTTGAGGAGTTGGGGATCGGTCTGGTTGCCTACACTCCTCTGGGCGGCGGGTTTCTCACCGGTGCGATAAACGAGACGACGCGTTTCGACAGTTCGGATTTTCGCGCCCGCGTTCCCCGCTTGGCTCCCGAG
>JACRFF010000210.1 GCA_016218005.1 Ignavibacteriales bacterium | reverse complement strand
GGGACTATTTCGATTGTCAGAACCAACAAAAATTGCGTCAACACTTCATTCGTAGACTCGAATCGCTTGGCCTCAAAGTCACTGCGCAGGAACTCAACCAAGCCGCATAGTTCAAAGATAAGTGTATTTTCATAGCAGTTATTCATTGCTCAATCGCCATGCAGACATCATTAAACCCGTCATAAACCACCACCCCAAGCAGTTTGCGAAAGTTCCGTAATAGTTTTGGAAGAAACTGCCGAGTAGAAATCCAATGATCGCCACTGCGCCGCCGCTTGAGACTCCCTTGAGAAATGGGTCGCGAGCTTTCTTCCATGCCTGAAAGCCGGTGCGGATCGCAACAATCCATAGAGCCACAAACGCCGCCAAGCCCGGAATTCCGGAACTGACCGCCACATTCAAGTAGTCGTTGTGGGGATGAACAATGGTGTCGTAGAAACCTTCAACCTTATAGGCCGGGAAGTACTCGTAGAAATTATCCTCCCCTATGCCAATGATTGGTCTGGCTTGCACCATCTTCAATGATGTTGCCCAGAGATTGAGCCGCGTTTCGTTCTGGCTCGCATCGGCTATCGAAAACGCCCGCTCTCGCGTTGCAGGTGAGATGACAAGTATCGAAGCTGCAATCAGTGCGAATCCTGCTGAAACAATCGTTCCAAGCCGACGGCTTCTCAGAAATCCGGCCACGGGAATCATAACAAGCAATCCGAGCCAGATGCTTCGTGCAAAGGTGACGACAATGCCGAGAAAGCTGAGGACTGCAACTAGTGCAGATAACGCACGCGGCCTTCCTTTCAATTCCACGGCAAGATTTCCACTGAGCGAAAGCACCGACATCGCAAACGCGGCAAACGTCAAATAGAATCCGACAAACCCCACCGCTCGGTAGTAGTCGCCGAAGTGGTCTAGGGCAATACCGCGCCACAATTCGACGCCGGCGAACACTTGCCACACAGCATAGAACATTGCAAGAGACGAAGTCGCACAGAAAACAACAACAAGTCGCTGCAATGTTCGGATATCCGGCACAAGCCAAAAAAGCATGAACATGATCAACACCGACCACTCGTTATCAGCCACCGCCCAAAGACTGTGCAGCGGATGAATCGACATTAGGGAAGAAAGAATATTCCACGCAATGTAGATGGAAAGCGGAATGAACAACGGATGCGCGACAAACTTCCAATGACGATTGAGCATGCCGTCAACAGCCCAGCCGAGAACGGCGAAGACAATCCCAAACTCGGCCGGCACGAATGAGATGGGAAGACTGAAGGCAAAGAGAAACAGGCCAAACGTTTGCAATCGCACCGGTAGCGTGCGAACCACGTTTCTTCCCGCTCCGCTTGACTCGAACATGTGTTCCGATCCCGTTGAGAGCATTTCAAAACAATTTCTTGTTGCTACAATTTTTTCTTGATGACAAGTCCAAGCGACGTCGCCACCAAAAGCGTCCATTGTTTTGAGACAAGAAGTTTGAGATGCTTGTCTTCGCGGTATGGCGGCCAGTCGTAGTAGTGATCCAGCTTTCCACTTCCTTTGTGGAGGTTGAGCGCCACCTCGTGCCCATCGTTCACTAAGACGTTGCACAGTCCAATGACGTCGCGCTTCCGAAAAAATACGGTGGAGGCTTTCTTCACCGTAAACAGATTTGAAGAGGCGTTGTATTCGGTCGTGTGGATTGCTGCACCCCCCGGTTTCAGACACTCAAGACTTTTCACGATGAATGCAATGGAATGTTCTAGAGAGCCAAGGTGTTCCAACGAACAGCACGACCATACAAAATCGAAATCGCGCAGGGTATCCGGTATGAAATTCATGTCCACGTCTTTGTAGGAAACGAGTTTGCGAAATGTATCCGCGTCGCAAATTCCGCGATTGTTCAAGAGGGTAAGCTGGCTTTCCCTCGTTTGGTTTTTCACCCACCCCTGCTCGTGCGCTTGTTCGATATTGATTTCTGTTGCCAGCACCGAACAACCATATTTCGCCATGACGGCTGGCAACGGCTCCGCTCCCACGCCGAATCCTAATCCACGGATTCCTTTGCGCAGCAGATCGTGTTCGCGCAAAACTTGGAGAATGTAGACGAATTCCCACTGCTTCCGATGAAAACGCGGCGACTCGCGCATTTCGGCGCACCAGCGTTGGTATGCCGGTTCCTCAAATTGGCTTTGCGTAACAAGCTGCGACACCGGGTGTGCCAACGTCGGTTCAATCTGGTCGGTAACTACAACAGTTTTCATGGTTGCTCATCCTTCGCCAATGGAATATGCCTCCTCGCGAAAACGAATTTATTTTCTTTTCGGGTTCAATACCCCGAAGCTTGCTTCGTCATTCCCACGAAAGTGGGAATCCAGAGACTGGACTCCGGCGTACGCGGGAGTGACAACGAAATACCACGCAGCTTGCTGCGGGGATGCTTTATTCAACACGGGCAAGAAAACTCGTTAGTTCACGGTTGATGAGGTCGATTGAAAGCGAATCAACGCCGGACCCCAATTGCGCATAGAGGCACGCGTGTGGAACACCATAGGGAGTCCATTCATGATTTTTCGCGGCGGTGGGAGTGAACAACACGAACACCGGCGTCTTAGCGGCAGCAGCAAAATGCACAACCGAGGTATCGCACGTAACGACGTACCGCGAACCTTCGATGAGCGAAGCAAGCTCTAAAAGAGTAGCGGTTCCTTCCTCCGGAAACACAAGCGCCTCACCATCAGCAAGTCTGGAGAAAATCGTCCGTAGTTTTATGCGCTCGCTCGGCGGATAGATAAGCACGGGAATTTCCTTTCCCATTGCTCGTATGAGCTTCACGATGTTCACCACCTGTTGCTCGGACATTCTGCGAACGACATCAACGGCGGAAAAATTGATGACGACGTAATGCTGCCCTTGCGTTCTGGCGTCACGGCGGCTAAGATGATGACGATGCAAGAAGCTATCGGCTGCGGAGTGCGAACGATCATCGATAAACACCTCCGGCTGGAGTACTGCGTGTTGATAATCGGTTCCGAACACATCATCAATCACGCCCGCTAACACTTCCACCATGTGCTTCTGCGAACGATCGAGCTTCAACAGCCGATTGAAGTAGAACTGGTACTTGTCCATTCCCTGTCCCACTTTGATACCCTTGGACGCAACAATATTCGCCAGTATTCCTTCCGCAGTCGTTCTGTTGAACACGAAATTGATAACCATGTCATACCGTTTGGAGCGAAGACGTCGAAGTTCCTTCCAAAGTCCTCCCACCGTTTTCGGCAAAACGATTAACTCGTCGACAAATGGATTGTGCTTGATCACTTCGGCATTCCGAGCACTCGCCACCACATCTAATTTGAGCGAAGGATTTGCCTCCTTTAATTTCCTCAACATCGGCGTGCTGACAATCATATCTCCGATGCCGTCATCACGGAGGATGAGAAGTCGGGAAACGGAAGACACGGCAACACGATCATTCCGGATGGGATTGCGGAAGAATAGTTTCAGCAACGGATAGACGATGGCGTGTCTGAACGCTATCTCTATGTGCTTCAGAATTGTTTTCACGGCGCGATCACGAGGAATGAGTTCGGTGATACAAGCGAGCGAATGCGGAAACAACATCTTCCACGGGTATCGTCTTCACATCATCAACATCGGCAACAAGGGATTCATGATCGACGCCATACGGATCCCAAATGCGGAGGTCCTTGTTTGATTGCACATAGAGTACGACTGCCGGAATGTGAAACGCAGACGCGAGGTGTACCGCCGATGTATCAGGAGTAACGAGAATCATGCATTGTTCAACCAACGCGGCAAATTCGTCAAATGTCGCGGTTACCGGTCCAACAACTGCATTTGTATTTCCTTTCGCAATTGCCTCTGCCTTAGTTCTCTCATCCGGTCTGCAAAGGAGAACGCATACACATTGAGGATGTGAAAGATGCGTGCGCTCGATGAACGCGCGGAAATTTTCTACTCCCCAAAATCTCACCTCTCGCCTCGCTCGCCTCGCTTCGGCGAAGCGGGTCTCCGAGTCGGAGCGGGCGCTCCCCGCCGAGATATTGATGCCGACAATTTCTTTCGGCGGTTGAACAGTCTTACCCAGAAATTGCCGTGCCATTGCACGCGACTCCGGTTTGCAAGAGTACCGCGCAGCAAGCTTGCTTGGTGAAGCGGTGATGCCAAACGGCTTCAATATTTCTGCAATTCGTTCCACAATATGAACCTCCTTTCGCGAACGCAGCGGAACGCGGATATCATAGGCAAACGCATTTTCCTTTTCGATGCCCACGGCCCAACGCGCCCTCGAAAGCAAGCATAAGATCGTTGATGTTGCAGAAGGATTGTCCATCAAATCGATGACGAAGTCGTATTGCTCCCTGCGAATGTTGCGAATCAAATTGACTGTGGCGCGAAGCCGCTTGTCATAGACCCAGCGGTGCCGAACATGATGGTCGTTTTCAAGCACAAACGCATTCTTCGAACTGAGCAGTACATCGACGGTCGAACGGGGATATCTTTCTTTGGTCAGCGCAAAGAGCGGCGTGGAAACGAGCACATCGCCTATCATATCCTGTCGAACAAAGAGAAACTTGGCATTGCTGAAATCGTAACCACCGGGCAAGATTCTCGTGCGTCTCCGAAAGAAGAGACGCAGCACATTCATGGTCAATCGACGGAACGCTATTTCAAGAGACTTCAACAACACTCTTGCCATCACGAAGGGGTTGATGGCTCCTTGAACTGCATCTCATAGAGTCGGGTGTAGGTGCCGTTGGGCTTGGCAAGAAGCGATTCGTGTGTTCCAGATTCCACAATTCTGCCGCGCTCAAGGACAATGATTCGATCACAATTGGTTACGGTCGATAACCGATGTGCAATGACGAACGATGTTCTTCCCTTCATCAATTTGTTGATCGCATCTTGGACCAATCTCTCGGATTCTGTGTCGAGCGCTGAGGTAGCTTCATCAAGAAGCAAGATGTGGGGGTTGCGTAAGATCGCCCTCGCAATTGCAATTCGTTGCCGTTGTCCGCCGGAAAGCTGGATTCCCCGCTCGCCGATCTCGGTTTCATATCCGTGAGTCATTCGTTCCACAAATTCGTGTGCATTGGCAGCAATGGCGGCGTTGACGATTTCTTCTTTTGTGGCATCGAGTCGACCGTATCGTATATTTTCCAAAACCGTTCCGGCAAAGAGTTGAACATCTTGCGGCACGATGGCAATGGCCCGGCGCAAATCCGACAATCCGATCTCACGGATATCGATACCATCGATCATAATGCAGCCGGTCGTACACTCGTAGAATCGCGGAATCAAGTTCACAAATGTTGTCTTGCCGCTGCCGCTTGGACCGACGAGAGCCACACTATGACCCGATTCAACATTGACGTTGACGTCTTGCAGGATCGGTTGCTGTTCGTTATACGAAAAAGAAACGGCACGGAACTCCACTTTCCCGCGCGTTACTTTGTTCAGCGAAGGCGTCTGGGTGAGTTGTTCCGTCTCCGCATCGAGCACTTCGAAGATGAATCCTGCCGAGACAAATGTCTTCTGAATACGCGCAAAACTCTCGCCCAGCCCCTTGACCGGCTTCGACAAATTGATCATCACAATCAAGAAATAGATCATCGATTCAATTGTCATCGAGCCTTGGATGAACAGGAAGCCTGTAAATACGACAAGCAATGACCCGGCCGTCGTATTGAAAAGTTCGTTTGTCGGACTCAAGAACGCAACGGCGCGCGCAATGCGCATCGAATAGTGATAGTTCGATTCAGCACGCCGTTTGAACGAAGCTTTTTCAAACTCTTCCCGTCCAAACGATTTCACAATGCGAATCGAGGAAATTTTTTCTTGAAGGAACGCCGAAATATCCGCCAGCGTCTTGGTCAACTCGCGGCTGTACGACCGGATACGATCGCCAAATCTTCGTGAGATCAAACCTGAAACCATGAACAGCGCAATCGTAAAAACGGTCAATTGCCAATTGGTAAAAAACAAGGCGGTGGCAAATATGATCGTGTACACAATGTTCTGTGCAATCTCCGTCATCAAAATGACCGATTGCTCAAGGTTGTTTACGTCGTTCGTAACCCGCGACATAATTTGACCGGTCTTGTTCACGTCAAAATATCGCACGGGAAGAACTACGATCGTGTCGAAGAGATCAATACGAAAGCGCATGAGAAATTTTTCGCGCACTGAACTCATGAGATATTCCCGAACGTACACGAAAAGAATTTTGACCAGAATAATGCCGACGGTAACAACGGCAAACCAGAAAATCATGGCAAAGCTTTCTTCTTTGCCGTGAATTTCAAACGAGGCAAGCAGGCGGCCAAAGATTTGCACTGGAACCGTGACAGCGATTTCCATGCCCCGCTGTACTTGCTGGCTGATGCTATGCAAGACGTCGAAGAGTTTCGCCACGAGGAACGCTGAACCGGCATCCGCCAGACTCATGATGGCAACTGAAATGAGTCCACCCATGACGCGCCACTTGTACCTCAAGAGGTAGGAAAGCAATCGCAAAAAAACTGACGTGGAGTTTACGGAAGGATCATTTACCATTGCTGCACTGCTCACACTGGCACAAGTTTCTTAAGGTTTCCCACGTATAGATTCCGGTCGTATGGCCGTCGCCCCAGGCAAGTTGAAGCGCGTAGTGTCCTATCGGTTGGGCCGATTTCAAAGTGTATTTACCAGGCAATGCTGGTTGAGGCAGCGGCTGGTATGAGCGAAGTAAAACAGTTTCTCCTTGGCATCCGGCGCATGGGCATTGGTCGCGTAACGTATGCAACGGGACAACCGATTGGTGACCGTCATCCCATCGGATGGCGAGCACCTCGTCAGCTTCAAGTTTGATTTGGGTAGCAATCACCGAAGGATGAAATAACTCCAAGAATGAAAAAAGGACATCCGATCATCGAGTGTCCTTTGTGCAAGTGTCGTCCAGTCTGTGGACCGTAGCGGGATCGAACCGCTGACCTCCACAATGCCATTGTGGCGCTCTCCCAGCTGAGCTAACGGCCCAAATGTGTTGCCAATATACCCAAGCATCGAAGGAAAGTCAATCCGAAATTCTTTTCTCACGCTGCGATTTTTGCTATCTTTCTTCGGCAAGAAGATGAAAAAACAAATCGTGAAATACAGCCATCGTATGAATGCCCGAATGGTGACGTTGAATCTTGTACCGATTGCCGTGATGGTTTTCTTGGTATGGTCTTCGTGCAAAGACGCCATCAACGACCCTAAACCGTCGGATGTCGTTTTCCCTGATTCAGGGATCAGCTATTCAAAACATGTGGAAACATTATTCTCGCAATCCTGTGCCACGGCCAATTGTCATGGCGGATCGGCACCGGCGAACAATCTTAACTTGGAGCGGCCATCATATCTGGCGCTCACGAATCACCAACCGGCCTTGGTCCACAATGGAGATCCCGACAATAGTTTGCTTGTGTGGTGGATCGATGGCACCAAACAACCTCGAATGCCAAATAAACTTCAGCCTCTAACGGACAACCAAATCAAAGGCATTCGTCGGTGGATAAAGGAAGGGGCTATCAACAACTAAGCGGTGTTGTCTTTAGTCGCCCGCAGGTCTTTTCCCCAATGAAGTTTCTTCCGTAGCACATCGTAATACGTTGCCTTTTTCCTTCGAACCAACCTCGTAACGAATGGCGCCTTTTGAACCCGCACGTCGATGGGCGCCTTCAGCAAGCTTACAGGTTGTCCATCGGCAGTAATATGTATTTTCCCGGGGGCAGTCGTTATTCGCAAATCAACAACGGAGTCATCTGGAACTAGAACCGGTCGCGCAGTCAATGTGTGCGGACAAATCGGGCTAATCATGATTGAATGCGTTGACGGCGTAACAATTGGCCCGCCATTCGAGAGAGCATATCCCGTCGAACCGGTGGGCGTAGATACGATGATTCCGTCGCCCGAATACGTTGAAAGATATGCCCCATTAACATACGTTGCGATGCTAATCATTCTGGCCGACATTGCTCGATCAACGACGATGTCGTTCAGCGCATGGTATGCTTGAGGTAGCTTCTTGGATTTGGCGTATAGCATCGTTCGCTCTTCCACAACGTATTCACCACGCAGCAATTCAGAAAGACACTCGTCAAGCTCTTCCACGGAGACTTCGGCCAGAAATCCTAACTTGCCTAAGTTGATTCCTATGATCGGGGTTCCGACCTGCCCCACGAGTCGGGCAGTTCGCAGAATAGTTCCATCCCCTCCAAGTGAAATCACGATGTCGCAAGCTTTGGCAAGAGACCGTTCATTCGCCAGAGAAACACCACGCAAGGTTTTCGAATCAATCCTTTTCCGAATGACGCTTGCCAGCACATCATGAAGGACAAACTGTACGCCTTCTTTCATAAATCGGTTAACAATTTGCGCAAGAACTTCGGGGAGTTCACGCTTTTCTATGTTACCCGAAATGCCGAATCTCATGCTCCATCGCCCTTTGCTTGCTCAGAAGAATCTTTGGAGATTTCATCGACATAGTTGAGCTTCAAGTCCTGAAGGACGTCTTTCAGAAAGCGCTCTGCGTCCGGTTTGAGATTGTTTTTTGTTTTGGTAAGGAGCATGTCAAGCAGGTCGATAGACATCTGCGCTTGATCCAGATTTCGTTCAACTTTGTCGGTAGCTGGATTCTTGACTTTTCCCATGTGTTGCATTGCCGCAGCTTGAAACATCATCACCAAGCTGACAAAGAGCGCTTCATTTTTTTCTTCTGTTGTCATGCATAACCTCATATTCCAGGGAAGATAGCTCCCAATGTTTGGCATATTTCGTAAACACATAACACGAGGATAAGACACAAAGAATGAACCCTTGAACTCCGTCAAGGAAACCACGCTTGAGAACATACATACGAAAAAACACCCAAGCCGGATTAATGACTAATTGCAGTAAACGAAATGTTCGGCCACCTTCTTGAAGTTCCTCTGCAGCAAGAGAAGTATACCGATTGAATTTTTCAAAGTAGTGAAAAAGATTAGGGTCGGTATAGTGAAGAATGTCTGACTTCAGTGAACCGACTCTCCCTTCCACCTCCAGACTTTCATGAACAGGGCGCTCGGAGAATCTGCACTTTGACCGACGGAACAATCGTGTCACACGCCCCGGGTACCACCCACAGTGCATAATCCATTTCCCCAAAAAATTTGCCTTCCTCGGCATATCAAATGCTGTAATCTGCGGATCGTCGTTGGAAAGCGCATTCCGAAGTTCAGCTTCAAGGTGCGGGGTTACTCGCTCGTCTGCATCTATCCACAACACCCACTCATGCGAACACTGTTGCAGAGCAAAATTTTTCGCTCTTCCAAACCCATCCCAAGGTCTCACGAAAATCTTATCTGTAAACTCCTTCGCCTCGTTGACCGTAGTATCAGTGCTCCCAGCATCGACAAGAACTATCTCGCTTGCCCAGCGAATACTTTCCAAGCAAGGGCGAATGTTTTTCCCCTCGTTCTTGGTAATTACTATGACTGAAAGATGCGTCATCCCCAAAACTTAATTCCCCACAACCAAGTTCACCAGCTTGTTCTTTACTACAATTTTCTTCAGAATTTTCTTTCCATCACAATGTCGGCGAATGACTTCATCCTCATTGGCTAAACGTTCAAGTTCTCCCTCAGGGGTATCGATCTCAACAAGCACCTTTGAGCGCAGCTTCCCATTTACTTGCAAGACAACTTCTACCTTGCTTTCCTTGACCTTAGACTCATGAAACTGCGGCCACGGTTCATAAGCAAGAGATGATCTACTCCCAAGAATACTCCAGATTTCTTCCGCAATGTGTGGCGCAAAGGGTGCCAAGAGAAGAACGAAACCCTTTAGTTCCCTCAATGGCTTCACTTCCAACTTTGTTGCTTCGTTTACAAAGATCATCATTTGGGAAATGGCAGTATTGAAGCGCAACGATTCAATATCCTCTCCGACTTTTTTCACGGTCTGGTGATAGACTCGTTCAAATTCGGCAGTGGCGGTGCAATCTTTGATTGACGATTCAACCTTTCCGTCAGATCCAACAAATAGACGCCATACCCTATTGAGAAATCGGAACACACCTTCAACACCCCGTGTGCTCCATGGTTTCATTTCCTCAAGTGGACCCATAAACATTTCGAACAATCGTACTGAATCGGCGCCATACTCCTTTACCACCTCATCGGGATTGACCACGTTCCCTCTTGACTTGGACATTTTCCGGGAATCTTCGCCAAGAATAGTACCTTGATGGCGAAGTTTGAGAAATGGTTCCTTCGTCGTCACATATCCGAGATCGTAAAGAGCTTTATGCCAGAATCGAGCATACATGAGATGAAGAACGGCATGTTCTGAGCCACCAACATATAATTGAACGGGCATCCAAGCTTGTTCGAGTGTCTTTGAACAAAATACTTCGGTGCTGTATGGGTCAATGTAGCGAAGATAGTACCAACACGACCCCGCCCATTGGGGCATGGTGTTTGTCTCGCGTCTGCCTGTTAGTCCCGTTTCTTTGTCAACCACCGCAACCCAATTGCTTGCTAAAGCCAATGGAGATTCTGTCGTTCCACTAGGTTGGAACTTTTCTAAGTCTGGGAGCAGCAGCGGCAGGTCTGCTTCCGGAACAGTTGCCATCGTCCCATCCTCGAGGTGAATAATTGGAATTGGTTCACCCCAGTATCTTTGCCGTGAGAACAACCAATCGCGTAGTTTGAATTGAGTGGATGCCTTGCCGATTCCTTTTCGCTCAAGCCAATTGATGATCTTACTCTTCGCCTCGCTGACTCCAAGTCCGTCAAGGGAAATTTCTGGGTTAGCGCTGTTAATAGCCACACCATCATCCACATACGCTTTCCCCGTCCAATCTGGTGGTGGCTGGACAGTCCGTACAATTGGAAGGTTAAAAGATTCAGCGAATTCCCAATCACGCTCATCCTGACCCGGCACCGCCATGATAGCGCCAGTGCCATATCCCAGCAGAACATAGTCTGCTATCCAGATCGGGATTGGCTTGCCAGTTGCAGGATTAATGACGTGGGCGCCGGTAAACAATCCGGTTTTTGTTTTCTCAGTCCCGCGATCGACCTCACTCTTACGGGTGGCGATTTCTTTGTAGCGCTTTATTTCAGATGCTTTCTCCGGATGAGAAATAGTTTCTACCAGAGGATGTTCGGGTGCAAGCACTATGTAGGTTGCACCAAAAATTGTATCTGGGCGAGTTGTGTAGACGCGAATTCGTTCGTTCCTCTCCACAACTGCGAAATCAATGAACGCTCCCTCTGACCTGCCAATCCAGTTTCGCTGCTGTTCCTGAGTCGACTCTGGCCAATCCAGTTCAGCCGCATCTTCTAAGAGGCGCTCGGCGTATGCAGTTATTCGCATCATCCATTGCCGCATAGGGCGGCGCTCAACCTTGTATCCCTTCTCTACCCACTCATCGATTTCCTCGTTGGCCAGAACTGTTCCAAGTTGCTCACACCAGTTCACCGGAATTTCGGCGACATAGGCAAGCCTAAACTGCGAAAGGTAATCATGCTTTTGTTTTCGCGTGAATGCCTGCCACTCATTCGGCGATACGAACGGGGCACCGGCAATATCAGCGCTGCCTCGTTGTTGCAGTTCCCTTTCCAGTTCTTCAATACGCCTCGCCTTCTTTGCTCGGCGGTCGTACCACGCGTTGTAGAGTTGAAGGAAAATCCACTGCGTCCATTTGTAATACTTCGGGTCTGTCGTATTCACTTCTCGTGACCAATCGTAGCTCAGCCCGAGCATCTTGATCTGGCGGCGAAACGTGTTGATGTTCTCTTCAGTGGTGATTCTGGGATGGATATTCGTTTGCATCGCGTATCGTTCGGCGGGCAATCCAAAGGCATCCCATCCCATCGGATGAAGAACTTCAAATCCCTTCATACGCTTGTAGCGACAAAAAATATCTGTTGCCGTGTACCCTTCAGGATGGCCTACATGCAGGCCGGCGCCTGATGGATAGGGAAACATATCCAGCACATACAGTTTCGGCTTGCTGCTCAGGATATCAGTTCGAAACGTCTGATGGTCATCCCAGTACTTTTGCCATTTGGATTCAATGACGGCGAAATCGTATCTCATGCCTTGCTTCTACCCAGATAGGAGGAATGGTTCAACCGTCAGAATGTAGCAAACAATGGAGGGATTATCAACGAATGCAAAACTCTTTACAGCGCTTTGAGAACAAGCATGGTCATATCGTCAGATTGTGGGGTGCCTTGCGTGTGAGCTTCGACTGCCTGTATCGTGGCTTGGATGATTTCGTTTGCCGGCTTTTCTTTGACACGATTCAAAACCGTGACTAACCGTTCCTCGGTAAAGTCTTCGCCCGAAGCATTCATCGCCTCGCTAACGCCATCGGTGAACATGACCAGCGCATCTCCCTTTTGGAGTAAGACTTCTCCTTGGACGTATTGAGCAGGGTTCTTGAGAATTCCGAGAATCAAACCTCCTTCATCGAGTCGGCTGATAGAACCATCACGACGAAAAAGAAAGGGTGGGTTATGGCCGGCGTTAACATAGCGCAACATCTTGCTTTCTGAATCCAGTATTCCCCAGAAAAAAGTAATAAATCGGCTTCCCCCGCGATTATTGTCGCACGTTAGACCATTGATCCGATGCGTAATTTCCGACAATGAAGAATCCATAGGTGCGAGCGCTCGCAGCGCCGCCTGCACGCTTGCCATCAGCAATGCGGCGGGAGTTCCCTTGCCCGACACGTCGCCAATTGCCAGAACAAATTCTTTACCGCGCCGGGCGATTGCATCGTAATAATCACCGCCAACTTGCTTTGAAGAAACGCTCATCGCGGCAATATCAAAGCCGGCAATGCTGGGAAGAATTTCCGGAAGTAACCCTTGTTGAATCTCTCGAGCGATATTCAACTCATCCTCAAGTCGCTGTTTTTCAATTGCCTCTTTGAAGAGTCGTGCGTTCTCAATGGAGATGATCGCCAAATTTCCCAACGAATACAGAAACTCCAAATCCGCTTTCGTATACGCTCCCCCTCGAAGGCGCTCTCCAAGCAAAACGGCGCCGCGGGTTTGATTCTGGATGTGCATTGGGATTACCGCCTTGATCGACAACTGATGAAGCACCACGGCCGCGCTACGAAAATCCTTTTGACGCAACAGGTCTTCGATAAGCATGGCTTTCCGCAGTTTGCAGAGTGGTTGGAGCGCCGTAAATGTCTGTAGATTTTCTAAAAGCCGCGACGCAACAATGCTCATGCCTTCATTGCCGCGCAAACAGATGGCGTAGTTTTTTGCTCCAACCTGACCCAACAGTGCAAACGTGATGAGTCGAACAACTCGGTCTTGATCCATGCCAATGTTGAATTCTTTACTCAGGTCGAAAAGAGTGTTCAGTTCCTGATATTTTCTGTCAAGACTGCGATTTGTTTCCTTCACTTGCTCAATAATAAGCGCCTTTTCTACCGCCGCACCGGAAAGGTTAACGAGGGACTGAATAAGCTGCCTGTCGATCTTCGAGTACGCTTTCTTTGGTAACCGCGCCCCCAACGAAATTATCCCTACCACATCACGTCTTGATACAATGGGGATGACAACTTCTTGAGCGCACGCACGCAACACAGAGCCGAGCGCCGGACTATGTTGTTCGACTGCCGCGACTGAAGTAATAGTTCGAATAGCTCCTTCCAATTTCCACGTTCGCGTTTTCAGATTCTCCTTCACGCCTTTCGAAGTCAAAACGGAAAAACTCCGGTGCGCATCTCGTAAGAAGACAATTCCTTTTCCCACCAACATTTTGGCCATAAGTGTCCGAAGAACCGTATCGAGAATAAACGAGAGGTCGAGAGATGAATTGACAATGTTGCTGAACTCGAACAGCGGCAGCAGTTCAGCCGAAGCTCGCTTGTTGACCGATGTTC
>JACRFF010000022.1 GCA_016218005.1 Ignavibacteriales bacterium | reverse complement strand
TCTTTTGTAAAGTTGGCGTCATTGAACATCTCCAAGTTCCCTTTGTTCATAATTTCATCCCAAACGTGGGTGTACTTTTTTATGTTGTCTTCGACCGTTGTATCTTTTTGGGGTGACTCACATGAAGAGACGATAAATGCTGTCACAAAAATTACCAGCAATACGGTTTTAGAAAATTTCAATTTGTTCGTCATTGTTCTATTCTTTATAGTTTATTTTTACACATCCAAATTCCTTACATACTTCGCGTTCTTCTCTATGAACGCTCGTCGCGGCTCGACTTCATCTCCCATTAAAATGGAGAATGTGCGGTCGGCGTCGGCGGCGTTTTCAATCGTGACCTGAAGGACGGTCCGCGTTTCGGGATTCATCGTTGTGCTCCAGAGCTGTTCGGGATTCATTTCGCCCAAACCTTTAAAGCGCGAGATTGCGATACCGCTTACGTTCACCACAACTTCTTCGCCTTCGTCAACTTCTGGAATTTCCACCGGTTCTTCCTTCTCTGCTTTCTTACCGTCATCTTTTTTCTTCTCGCTCTTGAGCCGCTTTACAATCTCGTCACGCTCTTCGTCGTCGAACGCGTACAATTCCTGCTTCCCTTTTTTGAGTTTATAGAGAGGCGGCTGTGCGATGTAGACGTGGCCGAGGTCGATAATTTCTTTCATGTAACGGAAGAACAATGTCAACAGCAGTGTGCGGATATGCGAACCGTCGACGTCAGCGTCGCACATGATGATGATTTTTCCGTAACGGATTTTTGACGCGTCGAAATCCTCGCCGACGCCCGCGCCGATCGCGGTGAAGATACAGCGGATTTCCTCGTTCTCTAAAATTTTGTGAAGGCGCGCTTTTTCAACGTTCAGGATTTTTCCCTTGATCGGAAGGATCGCCTGGAAACGCCGGTCGCGTCCCTGCTTCGCGCTTCCGCCCGCCGAATCTCCTTCGACGATATACAGCTCGCAGTGTTCCGGATCGTCAATTGAGCAGTCGGCAAGTTTGCCCGGCAGGCTCGATGACTCGAGAGCGCTTTTACGCCTCGTGAGCTCGCGGGCTTTGCGCGCCGCTTCACGGGCTTCCGCCGCGCGAAGGCATTTATCGATGATCTTCCTCGCTTCACCCGGGTTTTCGTCGAGCCACGCGCCGAGATGTTCGCCGACAATTGCCTCGATGATACTTTTAATTTCACTGTTGCCGAGTTTTGTTTTCGTCTGCCCTTCGAACTGCGGCTCCGGCACCTTCACGCTTAACACGGCGGTCAATCCTTCGCGGAAATCATCGCCGGTCAGCTGCACGCCGTTTTCTTTCACGAGATTATTTTTCGAAGCATAGCTGTTCAGCGTTCTCGTCAGCGCCGTTCTGAATCCGACAAGATGCGTTCCGCCTTCAAGCGTGTTGATATTATTGACATACGAAAAAACATTTTCATTATACTGGTCGTTGTACTGGAACGCGACTTCCGCTTCGACCATTCGTCCCGCTTCATCCTTGTCCTGCCCTTTCGCGTAGACAGGTTTCTTCATAATCGAAGGGCGTGTCGCGTCGATGTACTTTACAAACTCGGCGATCCCACCTTTGAAATGAAATTCTTCTTCCTGTTCCTGTTTCGCACGCAGGTCCAGGATACGAAGCTTCACATCCGGATTTAAAAACGCGAGCTCGCGCAAGCGTTCAGCGAGTGTTTCAAATTTATAAATGCGGTTTTTGAAAATCGTCCCGTCCGGCTGGAATGTTACTTTTGTGCCGGTTTTATTTTTCTCGGCTTTGCCTGTGACCTTTACCGAACCCTGCGGTTTGCCGCGCTCAAAACGCTGGAACCAGACTTTGCCATCGCGGTATACTTCAACCTCAAGCCATTCGGAAAGAGCGTTGACAACCGAAACGCCGACGCCGTGTAAACCGCCCGATACTTTGTAGGTATTCTTATCGAACTTTCCGCCGGCATGAAGAACTGTCATAACGACTTCGAGTGCCGAGCGTTTTTCTTCGGGATGCATGTCCGTGGGAATACCGCGTCCGTCATCG
>JACRFF010000204.1 GCA_016218005.1 Ignavibacteriales bacterium | reverse complement strand
TGTTTTCTGGTTAAGACATAATAACTGATCTTGGCAAGTTCTTTGGCAACAACCGTGCGAGCGATCGCTTTACCGGACCGCTCTTCGAGTCGCTGGGCAAACTGTTTGATCTCAGGGTAGTACATCATCGCCTTGATGGCCGCCTCGGTGAACGCGTACTTGAGATACTTGTTGCCGTCTTTGGATCCGGAGCGGTGCGCGTGTCTACCGCCGGAGTCCTTCGAACCCGGGACAAGCCGGCAGTACGACTCGAAGTGCTTATGATTGACGAAGCGATGCATATCGCCGCTCTCCATTGCAACAACTGCACCGGTGATTTCACCCAGACCCGGGATCGACATCAATAATTGCAACGCCGGTGTGGGACGGAGTTTTGCTTTGAAGTATTTTTCGAGCTGCTTGCGGTGCTCTGTGGCTTGGATACACTGCTGATGATACATCAAGAGCGTCATGCGATATTCCAGCGGAAGAGAACAGTGTTCCAAGAACGTGGCAAATGCAGGCACCGACGGTGAGACCTCGATACGCGTCACATTGAACTGAGCCAGGATACTGCTGATGCGCTGGATGATGTTGGTGCGCTTATGTTCCATGACCATGCGTTGGCGTAAGAGATCGCGCATCGCACGATACTCCAGTGGTAATTGATGTGCTTCGGGGATATAGCCCATGCGCAAAAGTTGCGCCAGTGTCTCTGCGTCGACGGCATCGGTTTTCACTTTTGCATACGAAATGGCTTTTAAGTATTTTGCGTGAGCGAGCACGATGGTAATGCCCAGTGAACGCAACAGGTCGCACAGCCAGTACCAGCCAGTGGTGCATTCAACCACAGCACGGTGCTCGTGGTCAGGCCACTGCTGAAAATATGCTGTGACCAGTTCTGGTCGAGTTTTCATTGTGCGTCGGTCGACTATGGTCCCACTTTCATTGACTGTACAGACGACAATCGAGCGGCGATGTAGATCGATTCCAGTATATAGCATACATCCTCCTGTGAGTTGGTGAAGAATCAGTTGATTTGGTGTGCTAATCAATCATACGAATTTTTCCTGACTCATGGGAGACCTTTTTGGAAATATCAAGCAAAATAACGGCGCTGGTCAATAAAGCCAATGAGAAAAAATCCTCGCTCAATACTTTTGCTCACTCGCATGGCAATAAGATGTTCGCAAAAGTATTGCGTTATTTTGCCAGACTACTTAGGCGAAAGCGCAAGATATTTTGTACATTATTGTGTGGCGCGATCATAATTGGCGAAAGCCTGTTTTCCAATGAAACGACCCCGCATATACTGTGATTCC
>JACRFF010000208.1 GCA_016218005.1 Ignavibacteriales bacterium | reverse complement strand
TTCAATGCACGCCCAATTACCGGACGGTTTGGCGCCATGTATTGCGAATGCGGATGCTAATCCGGATCTGGAACTCATGACGCAACTCGGAACCTCAATTAACAACCGAATTCAATGCATGAAGTTGGATAATTTGCAGGGTCAGGATTTTGATTGGTCAATTGCCGATCAAACCTTTGAAGGGGGCACGGTAAAAAGCGCGCCGACGATTGCCGATGTTAATGGCGATGGTTTGGCGGAATTGGTTATGGCCAATGGAACGTCTTCCACGGAGGCGAGTATTCATGCCTATGGATTGGGTATTCCCTATAATCCCGAGTCCATTCAGTGGAATGGCTACATGAATGGCCCGCGTCACGCAGGCCTTTACGCTCAACCCGTGACTGGCAATCAACCTCTCGATGAGATGACGTGGTCGGGACGGATTACGGTGCATGGAACCTACACGGTTAATTCCGGAAAGTTCCTGACCATTAAGCCCGGAACCGTCATTGAGCTGATGCCGAATTCCACCTTTGAAGTTTGCGGTGGATTGATGGCCCAAGGTACGGTAACCGATTCCATCTATTTTACGGAACTCGGCGGCGGGCACACGGCTCATATCGCCATTGGTAATAGTTCGGGTGCATTCTTCCAGTACTGCAAGATTCACGGCATGGATCAAGTGGGAATCGTTCAAACGAGTGGCGCCGCCATCGAACATTGCAGCATCCGAGACATGGAAAGAGGTTTAGAAGTCATCGAAGTGGAAGAAGGGTTGTTGACGGTGGATCACAATGTCATTGAAGATTGCAGCCTCTACGGGATTCATGGAACATTTAGTTCAGGAGAATTCTCCGAAAACACAATCAGTAATTGCACCCGTGCCGGAATTTATTGGCACGGAGATCGCACCACTCCATATTTGCAACCGCCAACCTTCATGAATAACCACATCTCTTGGTGCGGCACTCCGAATTTATCGCCCATAGCCGGCGCATATTTTTATTGCACCCATGCTCGACTGGGTTGCAATACGCTTGAATACAACTTTCCGTACCAAATCGAATGTGAAGGTAGTGCGGACATTGTTATGAACGGCGATTACACCAACATGGGCATTAACACGCTGCATAATGAATCTTGCACTGTCCACTGTTGGTCGTGCGATCCGTCCTGTCAAATCTGTAATCCACCTTCCGATCACTTGCCACTCTTGATGATCCGCAATTCATGGCCGCACCTCGATTATGGATTTAACACTTTCCAGTGGGACGATCACGGCGTGTATGCGTGCGATCCGACTCTGTATTGTGTGGATTTGGTGCATCAAATGCGTTTAAATACTTTTCTTCCTGATACTACCGAACCTCGCATGCACAATTTTCATTTCTGTCCTGATACAGCCTTCTCCGCGCATTGGAATTTTTGGGATCCCAGGCCACATCCCTTGGGATGTTTAGTGGAACTAGAGGAACCGATTGAAGAATTAGCAGCTTTGACTCCAGAGGGCGTTTACCAACAAGCGGCGCTCTCCGAAAAGAACGAACAATACGCAACGGCTGCGCAACAATACGATGCGGTGATTGATCAGTATCCCGCCAGTGAAGAAGCGGTGTGGGCGACGCGCGGGGAACTCAGAACGGCCTTGCGAGCTTCAGAGAGTGCATTGACCATGCACGATACCCTCGCGGCCATCGCAGATAATATGAGTATCAGCGAACGCACGCGCGGCGCGGCGTTACGGGAAAGCATCTGGTCGCTGGTGGCCGGATCGGAATACACAC
>JACRFF010000207.1 GCA_016218005.1 Ignavibacteriales bacterium | reverse complement strand
GTCGCTAGCGCGTACGCCGTACCACTCGGCAATATGGCCCATCGTGTCGCCGTCTTTGACGACGTAGACGAGCTTGTCTTTTCCCACCTGCTGCGAGGAACCGCTTCCGGATTTCTTCCCGTTCGATTTCCTTCTCGCCACACGCGCTTCTGTTTTAGCCACATACGCTTTCATAGCTCCAAAGTCTAATCTCTTGACCTTCGGGCTGTAGTCCATTGGCGTCTTGTCAGCATCTGCACTCGAGCGCGGCACCGGTATAGCCAACGCCGTTCCGATCGACAACCGGCGTTCGGACTTGATGTTGTTCAACTCCTTGAGAATAGAGGCGGTGAGACCGTACTTTTGGGCAATCGCGCTCACCGATTCTCCGCGCTTTACCGTATGGATCGTCCAGTCGCGCTTCTCCTCCGAAGGGATCTGGGCATACCGCACTTGGAATGAATCTTTCGCTCCGGCAGGAATTCGAAATCGATAGCCGGTAACGCGCGGCGGCGTGCACCAACGCAGCAACTCCGGATTGAGTTCCTTCAATGTCTCCACATCTGTGAGCGCACATTGGGCAAGCACCTTGAGACTGACGCAATCATTGATTTCGACAACGTCCCACACCAGCGAATCAGCCGGCTGGATCTCGAATCCGTACTTGTGCGGCTCCATCGCAATGCGTACGACGGCGATAAACTGAGGAATGTAGTTGCGCGTTTGGCGCGGCAGATGTTTGCGCATCTCCCAAAAATCTGTCGAGCCGCTGCGGCGGATAGCGCGGTAGATTCGTCCGGCGCCGGCATTGTACGCGCCCAGCACCAAATTCCAATCCCCAAGCTCTTCGTGAAGGTCCTTGAGATGCCGTGCCGCGGCGCGCGTGGATTTCTCAAAGTCCCGTCGTTCATCATACCACCAATTGACGCGAAGCCCGTACTGGCTGCCCGTGCCTTTCATAAATTGCCACAAGCCGACAGCCCGCACCCACGATCTTGCGTCGGGACGCAAGCCGCTTTCCGGCATCGACAGAAACGCCATCTCCGGCGGAACACCTTCTTCGTGGAAAATCCGGCGCATCATCGGAATGTATTTTCCGCCGAGGTACAGCCATTTTTCCATGTAGTGCCTGCCGCGGTCGGTAAAGAAACTAATGTTCCGCTCCACAAAGTCGTTGAACGGCAGCGGCACTTCCGTGCCGGTAACTTCATCGTGGGGAAATTCGACGTGAACGGAATCCCCCCTCTCTACTTCCTGACTTAATTTTTCGCGGATGGCAAAGAGCGAGGCGTAGGGGCTTAGTTCGTCGACCTGAGCAATATATTTTTCATAGTCTTCGATGATACTCTTGCTGAGATCGACAAAATCTTTGTTGGTGTCAATGTTGGAATAATCGCTGAGGTCATTGATGAGTGCGATGGCAGTTTCAAACTCGATTTGCGAATTCGTAGTATCGCCGTTCTCCTTGGCAGCAAGCGCGGCAAGATAGTGTTGCCGGGCTTCTTCTAACTTCTGAGCAATCTCTGCTTCTTCCTGCGTCGTATCCGATGCGGCCAAAGATGTTTCAACCTGTTTATGCTCTGGCAAGAGAGTGTCGGGCGGAGTAATCGGAACAACGGCGGCTTGGGAAGGCTCGCCTCGCTCCGGCGCAACGGGCGCCGGTTGAACCGACGGTGGGACAACGACCGAATCCTGAGGAGTGTTGAGAGACTGCTTTTGTTCCTGAACGGTTTTTTCAGAGGAACAAGAAGCAAACATGACCGATAACGCAGTAGCAACAATGAATCTCATCAGCACCTTTGGGTTCGTGATTTCAACTGCCTTGAAGGTAAGATACGGCAACTCCGTTACATATTCAAGATTGCGGCACGAACGAACGCGGGAGTACGCTTAGAGCGGGATGTTGCCGTGTTTCTTCTTCGGATTCGAATCGACCTTGTTGCGCAAGAAATGAAGCGCCTTGATGAGTTTCGGGCGAGTTTCATGAGGCAGGATGACTTCATCCAAATAGCCGTGCGATGCCGCGACGTACGGATTGGCAAATTTTTCGCGATAGTCGTGCACCTTTTGTTCAGTCGCCGCTTCCTTGTCCGGCGACTTGTCGATCTCTTTCTTGAAAATAATCTCTACCGCACCTTTCGGGCCCATGACCGCAATTTCAGCTGTGGGCCAAGCTGCATTGTAGTCGCCGCGAATGTGTTTGGAGTTCATCACATCATACGCTCCACCGTACGCCTTGCGCGTTATGACGGTAAGTTTCGGCACGGTGGCTTCGCAAAAAGCGTAGAGAAGCTTCGCTCCATGCTTAATGATGCCGCGCCATTCTTGGTCGGTGCCGGGCAGGAATCCCGGTACATCCTCAAACACAACGATGGGAATGTTGAACGCGTCGCAGAACCGCACGAATCTTGCCCCCTTAAGCGATGAGTCGATGTCGAGCACGCCGGCGAGCACCGCAGGCTGGTTGGCAACAATTCCTACCGAGTCGCCGCCCAAGCGCGCAAAGCCAATGACAATGTTGGCCGCGTACGATTCCTGCACTTCAAAGAATTCCCGCTGATCCACAATCCGGCGGATGACTTCCTTGATGTCATAGGGCTTGTTGGGATTTTCTGGAACAAGCGCGTCAAGGTCGGCATCCATGCGATGCACATCGTCGGTGGGCGCAACAAACGGAGGGTCATCAATATTGTTGGAGGGGATATAACTGAGCAATCGCCGAATGCCATCGAGACATTCTACTTCATTTTCCACGGCAAAATGTGCCACGCCACTTTTTGTGGCGTGCGTATCCGCTCCTCCCAAATCCTCGAACGAAACGTCTTCGTGCGTTACCGTCTTGACGACGTTCGGTCCGGTAACAAACATGTAGCTCGTATGCTTGACCATAAAAATGAAGTCCGTGATCGCAGGCGAGTACACCGCTCCGCCCGCACACGGTCCCATCACTGCGGAAATTTGCGGAATGACCCCGGAGGCAAGCGTATTCCTCAAGAAAATATCTGCGTATCCGCCCAAGCTCACAACGCCTTCTTGAATGCGCGCACCGCCGGAATCATTTAATCCGATGACGGGCTTGCCTAACTTCATTGCCATATCCATGACCTTGCAGATCTTGGCGGCGTGTGTTTCCGAAAGCGAACCGCCAAAGACCGTAAAATCTTGACTGAACACGAAGACATCGCGCCCGTGAATCTTCCCTCTCCCCGTGACGACGCCATCGCCAAGGACACGCTGCTTCTCCATGCCAAAATCCATAGAACGGTGCTGCACAAACATGCCGATCTCTTCAAACGTTCCATCGTCAACTAACAGGTCGATTCGCTCACGCGCCGTCAGTTTTCCTTTTTTGTGCTGGTCGCTGACGCGTGATTCGCCGCCGCCCAACTGTGCTTTTGCGCGCAACTCTTTGAGGTATTGAATGCGGTCTGTGCTCATGGCTTGACGTATTCCAAAAGAAGGAAGTGTGGTTAATGCTCTTGTGCGATTGCAATATAGAGAAGCGTCAACGGCGATGCAACCGACGGCGCTTAGCTGGTGCACTTGGCAGCGGTGGTTCGGGCGGGATTGCGGCAACCACAGCAGGCTGATCGGTCTCTTCCGACCGAAGCTCGCGCTTGAATCGTTCCTCAAAGATGACATACAAAATCGGAACGAAAAAGAGCGTCAGTACGGTCGAAAACGTCAGCCCACCGATGACGGCAATGGCAAGCGGCGCCTGCGTGGATTCGCCGCCCAACCCGATTGCCATGGGAATTAACCCGAGCACGGTAGCCAGCGAGGTCATCAAAATTGGTTTGAGGCGCGTGCGCCCCGCCTTGACGACGGCCCGATGAAGTTCAACGCCGCGCATGCGTAGATGATTGGTGTAGTCCACAAGAAGAATACCGTTGCTCACCACAATTCCCACCATCACAATGACGCCTTGGAAGGATGTTACAGAAAGCGTCGTGTCGGTAAGAAACAAAGTCCAGACAACCCCGACAATGCCAAGCGGCACAGTGAACATGATGATGAACGGGTCAATCAGTGATTGGAATTGCGAAGCCATGACCACATAAACCAAGAGAATGGCCAAGCCGAATGCCAGTAAGAGATCGCGGAAAGTTTTTTGCTGTTGTTCTACATTCCCGCTTAACTTGACTTCGAATCCTTGCGGGATGTTCAGATTGGTCAGTCCGGCACGGATATCCTCCGCGACCGAACCGAGATCCCGTCCGGTTACGTTCGCCGTCACATCCACAATGCGCTGCTGGTATTTTCGGTCAATCTGCACGGGAGATGCGGCACGCTCGATTCGGGCAATGTTCGCCAACAGTACCTGTTGACCGGAGGCAGTCGTCAGCACAAGGTTGTTCAGATCCTCGATACGATTGCGATAATCTTCGCTGAGGCGAACAAGAATGTTGTATTGATTTCCCGTCTTCGGATCGGTATACAACGAAGCGACCGAGCCATTGATGCACGTATTGATGGTGTTGGAGATATGCGCCACGTTGATGCCTAATGCGCCGGCTTTGTTTCGATCGATTCTCACGCGCAATTCCGGCAAATTGTCATCGCGGCTGATTTGTACATCGGTGGCGCCAGGCGTCTGTCGAATGACCGCGGCAATTTCCTGTGCCAACGCAGAACCTAATTCCAAATCGAATCCTCGAACTTCGACGTCAATCGGCGCCGAAGAGCCGAAGTTCAGAAGGAACCGAAGGAATCCGCCCGGGTTCACAAACACGGTTGCGCCCGGAATTTGAGAGACCTTCGCCCGCACGCCCTTCACAATATCGAACACGGAACGAGAACGTTCGTCAGGCGGAATGAGCGAGACCTGAATGTTTGCCGCATGGCTGCCGGCATTTCGGCCAAAGGTATTTCCCGACCGCGAAGGCGGCACGCCTACATC
>JACRFF010000197.1 GCA_016218005.1 Ignavibacteriales bacterium | reverse complement strand
TTGGCAATTCGTTCGTTCACGTCTTGAATCGAGACGCCGATCCAACCGCGCGAAGATTTTTCTTTCTTGCTTTGCTGCGCCGCGCCATAGGCCGTTACGCCAACAATCATCATTGCGGCTATTGCGCAGGCCAAAAGCTGTAGAAGTCGTTTCATAACGTCCCTCCGCTTGAATATGAATGATTTTCTCTTACAACCTTATGGACGGAGGCGCGCGAGAAAAAGTTCCATCGATGGGAACAGCCTTGAACGGATGGTTCAGAAAACCAACGGAGAGAAATCAGCTATAGATGCGAATATCGCGGATGGAAAACGCTTCGGCGAGTAACCGCTGGGAATCATGATCTCGCACCGACGCGTACAGCGACGGCCGATAGTACTTGTTATACAAAACAGCCTGCATCAGGAATTCGCGCTTGAACGAGGCCGTCCGTGCCGCCCAAAATTTTGAACGAACATACAGGATGGTGCCTGCTTCGGCTTGCACAAAGCGGACAACGAAGCCGCTTCGCATGAAATTTGGAAGCGTATCGCTGAGGAATCGGTCGGCGATACGGCGTTCTTCTTGAACAATATCTGGTTCGCGATGAGGGGCACCCGGCGTATCAATCACCGCAGAGGACTGACCCCACAACCAGCGGTTCTCCCATCGCACCTCTCTGTGCCGGATCAACAGAAACACGCCGGCGAGGATAATCAGCACAAACGCACTGAGAAGAATTGTTTCGCGCCAATGCCGCAATGGATCGATAGGAATATGAAACACGCTACACCGCCTTCACTACGACAATGGTTTCGTCATCGTGCTGCGCGGTATCGGCAAACGACCGCAGATGTTCGAGGAGGCGCGACTGAATGACTTCCGCAGATTGGTGCGCTGCTTCGGCGAGAACCTCCACTACCCGCTCTTCGCCATATTGCTCGCCATCCGTGCGATGGGCTTCGGTAACACCATCCGTCACAAACACGAGCACATCCCCTTCGTTGTAGGACAATTCGACTTGTTGAAGTTCATCCGCAAACAATTCTTCATCGTTCAATCCCAGGCCGAGTCCCTTCGGCGTAATGATCTCCACGCGGCGGTCCGATGCCCGGTACACGAACAACGGCAAGTGGCCTGCCCGCGCAAAGCGGCATGTTTTTCGATCGACGTCGAACGTTGCGCCCAGCACCGTCACAAACGACCGGCGCTCAAGATCCTTGCACAGCAACCGGTTGGCGCGGATGAACAACTCGCGCGGAGCAAGATTGAACTCGTGCAACGAACGGAAAATTCCCTGCACCTTGGACATGTACATAGCCGCCGAAGTTCCCTTGCCGCTGACATCACCTACGATAACGGTCAGCTGATCGGGTGAGCCGTTTAGATAATCAAAAAAGTCGCCGCCCACTTCCATCGCAGGATGTGAGCTTCCGGCAATATCTAATCCGCGGACGTTGGGAATTTCCTGCGGGAGCGACTGCAGTTGAATACGGCGGGCAATCTCCAGTTCGTGTTTCATGCGTTCATTCTCGGCGAGTTCTTCGTACAAGAAGGCGTTCTCGACCGAGAGCGCGGCCTGTCCGGCCGCCGAGGAAAGAAACTCGAAGTCCTCCTGATGAAACGGCAACTCCGATCGTTTTTCTCCCACCAAGATCGTTCCGACAAGTTTATCCTTAGAGTAAATCGGAACGGCGTACTGGAATTGCTGGCTGCGAAAGTTTTCCTTCATCGGCGAGGGAAGATATTCCACGCGAAACGGTCCGTCGAATTTCTTGATCGCTTCGACCAACGAACCTTCGTGCGCAACGCAAAAGGTCTGCCAATCACCGCCTTCAAAGCCGTGCACCTCCTGACAGCAACATCGATGACCGCCTTGGAAAAACAATACGCCTGCACGTTTCAACTTCATCAGGCCGGCAACCGTCTCAACCAACCCGCGCCCAAGCGCAACCATGCTGAGCTTGGTGGAGAGAACCTCGCTTAATTCCTTCGCCGCGCGGCGATAATCATAGCTCGTGCGGTAATACTTCCGGTCGATAAACTCCTGACCTTTTCTGCGAATCCAATGCACGCCGGAGAACACGACAACGGCAACGACCATGAAGAAAATGCGGTACGTAAGCTCGCGTTGTGCCGGCGGTACGGAAGCGTCCGTAACCTCGATCGAACTTCCCGTGATGATGACGTTGGGAAGCGCAATCCCCCAACTCGGAAGCGCAAGAAAGATTTGGATAACGGCAAGAACGAGCACTGCCCACCACACGACCGAAAGCACCGTGTATTGAATATTCCGCCGAATGCGAAAATCGAGCGACAGCAACCGGTACCGGCCAATCGTATACACGTGCGCCAAAAGAAACAACATCACCAAGATGCCGATCACGATGGCCTGTTGATTGTTCGTGAACAACCTCAACGGCAAGCTTATGAGCAGCGTGATGATGACTGTGAGCACGCCTGCCCAGCGGATGGTGCGATTGAGCTTTATGTATTCCGCAGACCGCTCCTTGCGAAACCACCACTTCACCCCAAGCCCAAACGCCATCTGAACAAAAATCATATACAAGAATGCGTTGTAGTTGGCGACAGCAACACCGACCCAGCCCACTGCCGCCAACAAATACAAGACAAAAGCAATCCAGCGGCGGCGAATCATCTCGGGCCATTCGCGCGGAAAGAACGCCATAGACCACAAGGCAAATGCGATACCGAAGAAGAGGCTGCCTGCTATCAAAACGTTCCGGATGATGACGATGGTAGTCAGATCAACTTCGCGGCGAGACCCGACGGTCATAATGAAAAACCCGAATAAGAGAAATGTCAACCCCAGCATGCGGGCGGCTTTGATGTTCGGACGTCGTACCAATAAAACCGACGCGAAAAGGAGGTACGAAAATCCGGCTGCGCTCAGGAACAGGAGCTGAATGGGCAGACCAAACTTGGCAAGCGTTACGTGAAGTTCGATAGTTTCGTTCGCTCGAAGGACGTCATAGATAATAGCCCTTCCCACTTGGGCGCGGCGGAGAATCAGGTCGGCAACATTAGAGCTGGAAAATTCATTACCGTTGATGCGAAAAATGAGATCGCCAACTTTCATCCCTGCCCGGTCAGAAGCGCCTTGAGGAAAAACATCATAGACATGGGCGGTCGTCGGGATAACCCGATACCACGCGGATCGTAACTCGTCCCTGAGAATAGAAAGCGTTTTCTTCTGGTCAATCGTTGGACGAAAAACGGAAAGGCGTACCTCAATGCCTGGCGCGCTTCGGTGAATTTCAGACTCAACCTCCTCAGCCGACAGCACCTTGTTTCCGTTGACGGCAAGAATGAGGTCTCCGACCATTACGGAATCTTCGGAACCCGCCGCAGATTGTCTCTTCGCTCCTTGCTGTGGGTGCGCTGGAATATTTCTGGTCGCATACAGGCGCGAGGGAGAATCTCTAAACCAGTTTTCATCGGTCGGCGAGCTTGCAAATCGGGCAACCGTGTAGAAGGCAAGACTCCACGCTACGGCTAACAGCAAGAGCGCAAGCCCACGAAAAATTTGTGGATGTGTATCGAAGTAGCTCACGGTTGAAGGAGTTCTTGATTCTTCATACGCTTATTCGGAGGAAAAAGTTTAGCCACACCTACTGTTAGGCAAAATGTTGTCAGAAAAGGGGGGAAAAGCAATTCGGATGAACTCATTTGATTTCTTGCAAAGCCTTTTTGTAGGTCGAGCTGTTAGCTCGACAGGCGGCTTGTGAAGTCACCCTACATTCTTTCAACGAAGCAAGCTACGGGGTATTGAACCCGAAAAGAAATAAAACACAACGCCCAACCAAGAGTTTTGGTCGGGCGCTGCAAAACTGCCTGCCCTCCCTGTCTGCCGACAGGTGGGACGAGCAAATGAAGAGTGCTTCTTATAGGAAATCGCCGGCGTACGTCCAACTGCCGGGATTGCCGTTACTGTCGATGACGACGGTAACGACGTTCGAAGCATTCGACGCGGACGTTGCAACGATGGTTACCGTATTCGCCGCGGGAGTAGCAACATAGGTTGCGTTCGCGTTGGTAGCCATCTTGGATGGAATTGCATAGCCGGTGTAAGCGCCTTGTCCACCCCCCATGGAGCTAGGACGAATGCGGAACTGGTAGGCGTTGGCGGCAATGTTGTTCAGGTCGTTGATGATGGCATCTTTGTTGGCCTGAATGCTTTGAGCGCTGAAGAGGCTCAAGCCGACGGCGATCGCGACACCGACGATGATAACGCCGAGAATGATGAGTAGAAGTTGCTGTTGACCCATGATGAATCTCCTTTATTGGTAGGTGATGGAATTGAAACGGTACATTGTTTTACAAAACCAGTCTCTTAATCTCCAAATTCCCTGCCACAAACTTGGCAATTCGGATGCCCTGTTTCCTCTTGGAAAGCGGCATATGCGCCATTCCGCAGCAGTAGTGCACGGAAAGATATTCCTCACGTGAACTGTCTTCTTGATAATCTTCACAATGGGGGGCTGCTGCCCAAACGCTTGGCTCTACGTGTATCGTGTTGACGGTTGCTCATTCTTAGTAGCACTCCTTACAAAAGCAAGACGAGATTATTCCTTGAGTAAAGGATAGCTTGATTTTGAGTGGAGGAAGAAACAAATTGCTGGCAAGTTGAACTGTCCAACAACCAGCCCCCGCCCGACTGCTCGCCCGACTCCGTCGTTCGAGCGGGCGTCGTTCGAGCGGGTCTGGCGGGAATGGCGGGCAGAAAGATGGCGGGGCTGCATCCGTTAGGTAGCGTTGCCATTGTTCATCTTGAACCAGTCTAAATTAACACCATTACTTTTGTTCGTTGCGGTCGGAGTCTATGTGGGTTGCTCGAACAAGTATTCGTTATATTGCAACACACGTTACCTCCAGGGAGACCCATCATGAAAACAATAATAGCTTTAATGCTTAGTCTCATCGCTGCGAATATCGCAATCGCTCAGTTTGAACATTATGGTGCGGGAGTTGTCGGTGATACCATTAAAATCTGGAACGTAAATATCATGTCAGATTGTGGATCGAAATACACCGCTTTCACCTCCCTTCCAAAGGATTCAATTATTGTTACTGAGCAAGACACTTCCACTCGTCATGCCCGCTGCGACTGCTTTTAATGATGTCAACGTCTCATGTACTGGCTTGCCGGCAGGCAATTATCAAATCGTGATCTATCGCCAACAATTCAAGAAATATCAATATCCTAAAGGCACGGTAATTCTCGTTGCGTCATTCGGCTTTTCGATTGCTGGCGTCAGCGTATTGCAGCCGAGTACAAAGATCTCTGCTAGCGATTGTCATAACACGCCTGTCTCGGTTCAACAGAATCGATTCGCCGGCAGTTATGCCCTACTAACAAGCTACCCCAACCCATTCAATCCCAAAGCGACAATTCGCTACTCAATTCCGCAAACGGTAATTGTAACGCTTGAAGTTTTTGATAACGTGGGTCGAATAGTTGCAACGTTGGTAAACGAGAAAAAAGAGGCCGGTGAGTATAGCGTTCAATTCAACGCCAGCAGACTTGGAAGTGGAGTCTATATTTGTCGCCTTCTCGCAGGCGAGAACCTCTTGACGAACAAATTAGTTTTGCTCAAATGAATCAACCGTGCGCAACCTCTCCACTTTAATAAGAGCCGGAGGCCTTTTGATCTCGTGCGAAGCATGAATCAATTTTCGCCAAGTCCCGAAGGGATGGCTTTGCCAGAACCGTTGTTGGTAGTATTGCTCGCCGAGGTCACGATTTTTTCTTGGTCATCAACCCCTCCAGCACTTTCATATTCTCCACATCTTCATGCAGGTCCTCGCTCTTCGGTGTCTCGAGGATTTTGGGAATGTGAGCGAAGCGAATGTCGTTCATCAGCAAGCGAAATCCTTCCAAGCCGATCTCTCCGTTGCCGATGTGCTCGTGTCGATCCACCCGCGAGCCAAGTCCTTTCTTCGAATCGTTGACGTGAAACGCCACGAGTCGATCAAACCCGACAATTTCGTCAAACTCCTTGAACGTTTTCAGGTATCCTTCTTCCGTCTTGATGTCGTAGCCGGCCGCAAAGATGTGGCACGTATCGATGCACACCGCCATCCGGTTCTTCTTCTCCACCAAATCGATGATGCCTCGGAGGTGTTCAAACGTATATCCGACCGCGCTTCCTTGTCCCGCCGTTGCTTCGAGCACGCTGAGCGTTGTGTAGCCGTTGGTCTGATCGTGGACAAGATTCAGCGACTCGGCAATCAGCTTGATGCCGGTTTCCATTCCTTGGTCCATATGCGAGCCGGGATGCACGTTCAGGTACGCCACGCCGAGCTTTTCACACCGGTCTAGTTCGTCCTTGAACGCCGCACGCGATTTCTTCAAGAAGATTTTATTCTTCGCGCAGAGATTGATCAGATAGGTGGCGTGCGCCATCACCGGAGCCTGAATCGTTGATTTCGCCAAAACCTCTTTGTAGGTTACTGCAGCTTCGTCTGTAATCGGCTTGCCGCTCCATTGATTGTTGTTCTTCACAAACAACTGCAATGCCGTGCAGCCGATCGAGGTTCCGCGTTCCACCGCCGTGTGCACGCCGCCGGCGATGGACATGTGAGCGCCCAGAAGAATTGATGAGTGTGCCATGTTCGGTCTCGTGATTGAATGTTGAACATTGAATCGACAAACAAGCAACGCACTGGTTCGATGCTATGATGAAGATACTTGAAAAGTTGCAGAAGAAGAAATCATTGCTGGTGGTCGGATTGAACTCCGGAACTTCCGCCGACGGCATCGACGCCGTTCTTGTGCGGATATCCGGCGCCAACAAGACGATGCGCATTCGACAGCTTGCCTTTGTCCGAACATCCTATCCCCAAGGACTCTCACGGTTTGTGATTGCGAATTCGCTTCCCGGCTCTTCCACCGTCGACACGATCTGCAGACTGAACGCGCTCATCGGCCATTTATTTTCCGAAGCAACGATGGCGGTAGTACGAAAAGCCGGCGTAGCGGCCTCGAGCGTCGATCTCGTTGGGTCGCACGGTCAGACGGTGCATCATCTGCCTTCGCCGGAGCAAATGTTTGGAACGACGTTCGGATCGACGTTGCAGATCGGCGACCCCTCGGTGATTGCCGCGCGCACCGGCATTCCGACGGTCGGCGATTTCCGCACCGCCGACGTTGCGTTGGGCGGAGAAGGGGCGCCGCTCGTTCCACTGCTTGACACTCTTCTCTTTCGCTCGAAGACAACAAGCCGACTTCTTTTGAATCTTGGCGGCATCGCCAACATAACCCTTGTCCCAAAAGATAATTCGCAAGACAGCATCATAGCGTTCGATACCGGACCGGGGAATATGGTGATGGACGCCTTGGCGGAAAAACTGTTTCACGTTCCGTATGACCGTAACGGCAGGCATGCCGCTTCCGGAGTTGTCAATTCGGAATTACTTCACTGGCTCATGTCGCATCCGTACTTCAAGCAGCCTCCGCCAAAGTCGACGGGACGCGAAGAGTTCGGCAAGACGTTCGTGAAGGAGTGCGTGCGGCAGGCACGAGGAGCGGCGGCGGCAGATCTTCTTGCCACGGCGACGGAGTTTACTGCGTTGTCGGTGTACGATCAGTACGTGCGATTCGTTCGGCGGCGGTGCAGTGCGGACGAAGTGTTGGTAAGTGGGGGAGGCGTGCACAACCGCACGCTGATGCGACGACTGCAATTCCATTTCGGGACGATTGCCGTTCGAGCGATCACCGACGCGCGATTCACCGCCGATGCGAAGGAAGCAATTCTGTTCGCCGTGCTCGCGTACGAAACTATCCACGAGCGCGCGGGAAATATTCCTTCGGCAACCGGCGCCGCAAAGCGCGTCATCCTCGGCAAAATTTGCCTACCTTCTCTTTGACCCCACGTGAAAAAAGAGAAGCTCATCATCATCTCCACGGTTCTTGTGGATGTCCTCGGTTTCGGCATCGTCATCCCGATACTGCCGTTCTATGTAAAGGAATTTGGCGCGTCGCCGCTGACGATCACGCTGATGTTTTCCGCTTTTTCCTTTTTCTCGTTCTTAAGCGCACCGTTTCTCGGCGCACTTTCAGACCGGATGGGACGGCGGCCTGTCATGATCGCCAGTATCTGCAGCACATCGCTCGGCTGGTTTGTCTTTGCCGGCGCAACGTCCATTCCGTTCTTGTTCCTCGGCCGCATCATTGATGGAGCCGCCGCTGGAAATTTTACGACGGCACAGAGTTACCTCGTCGATCTTTCGAAGGACGAAAAGGAGCGAACGGCAAATCTTGGGGTCATTGGCGCCGTGTTTGGAATCGGGTTCATGCTCGGTCCCATCCTCGGCGGCGTGCTGAGTAAAGTTTCGCACGCCTTTCCGTTTTGGATCGCGGGTGGAATGGCAGCCCTCAACGCTACCCTTGCATTTTTCTTTTTGCCTGAATCGCATCACCACCGCAGCGGGCAGGCGCCGATGAATTTCAATCCGATGCAGCCGCTGGTGCGTGCTGCCGCCGATGTTACGCTCCGGCCGTTGTACATCTCGTGGTTTATCTTTGCGATGGCATTCGTCACGTCGCAGTCCGTATTCGCCCTTTTTGCACACGATGTGTTCGGCTTTGATTCCTTCACCACCGGATCTTTGTTTACACTCTCCGGCGTTATTGTCGCCCTTAATCAAGGTTTCCTACTGAAACATGTTTGGCTTAAGAATTTTCGAGAAGCAACGTTGGAATGGATGATGATGCTCGTTCTTGCCATCGGGTTGTTTCTGTTTGGCTTGCAGTCACTGCCGCTCTTCTACGCCGGCATCGTTCTGTTAGGAACGGGGCAGGCGGTATCGCGTGTGGTGGTCACAAGCGGGATCGCCGGCGGCGCCGACCCGCGAAGAAAAGGGGAAGCCCTCGGCATCCTCGCATCAATTATGTCTGCGTGTATGGTTCTTGCTCCGATTGCGGCGGGCTTGCTGTACGAGTGGCATCATACCAGTCCATATTTCTTTGCCTCTGCCAATCTATTGGTGGGATGTGTACTCGCATTTCGCCGCCGGGGAGTTCGGGTCGCGGATTCTTCGGCATCACCTGCCGCCTAACGCTCTTTGCCTTACGTTTATGCCAGTTGACTTTGATGGAGGGGTGGTTTATATTAAACCATTCATAAAATAATTTTTCACTTAATCAAAAGGAGCTCCATTATGAAAAGACCAATATTGATCCTAGCTCTTGCATTCGCATTCCTTGCAACCACGCCGAACCAATGCGAGACGGATAAAGATAAGGACAAGGATAAAAAGGAAAAATTGGACAAGGACAAAGATAAAGACAAGGATAAAGACAAGGACAAAGATAAAAGCAAAGATAAAGACTGAAAACGAAAAACAGATCACTCGCAGCCATCAGAAATACGAAGCCCCGCGTCCGGTTCGGATACGGGGCTTCGCGCTTCTCCACGAAATAAGATTTCCTACTTGTCTTTGATCTTTTCAGATAGTTCCTTGGCTTCCTTGCGGAATTGATCGTCATCCTCATCTTGCTTGCTGATGGAATCGATCTTTGCCAAATGCTCTTTCGCCTTCGCATAGTTGTCATCCTCAACATAGACACGAGCGACATCGAGTCGGTACATAATGAACTCCGGGCGGGCAGCTATCGCTAATTCATAGTACTTGATCGCATCCTCGATGTTCGCCCAGCCAATACCGAGGGGCCAGCGCACGATCTTCGGCTTCTCAATGAGGCGTGCGTGCAAACGGCCCATCACATACAAGGCGCTTGCATTCTTGGGGTCAAGGGAGAGCGCTTTTTCGCAATCAACCCTCGTTTGCTTCACAAGGTCAAGCGCATCCCATACTCCTTTGAACAATCCGATGCGGCCGCTGGCAATTGCACGGCGCGTATACGCCATCGAACTGCTCGGATTGGCCGCGACAGCCTTGTTGGCAAAGTCCAAAGACATCTCATAGGTTTCCAACTGCTTCTTTTTTTCTTCGTCGGTTGTTGCCGGCAAATGCTCGCCAATATCAACATAGGTGCGGCTCAGCCGCCACAGAACTTCAACGTTGCTTGGCGCAAGCTTGAATGCCTGATCGAATTTTTCGAGCGCCGCCTTGTTGTCGAATTGCTTCGTGGATGCCTTGTCGCCTTCAGCAATCAGCGTATCAACATCAGCCTGCGGCGATTGCGCACGAAGCCCGACGAGTGCGGCCAGCGAAAGAACAATGACCGGTGCGGCACGATGGAAGAATGTCTTCACGCGAACTCTCCTCTATTATAGTGGTGGAGTGGACACAACATGAACTGCCATTAACTATTGGATTGCAACTTTTTGATCTCGTCCCGCAATCGTGCGGCGCGTTCGTAGTCTTCTTTAGCGATAGCGTCGGTCAACTGTTGTTGCAGTAAATCAAGTTTGGTTGTCGGAGTTTTGGATTTTTCTTGCTTCTCCGATGTCGTCGATGGCGGCGGCGTTGCGGCTTCGGCATCCTCGCTTTCCGGCACGAATGCCGCCTCGTCCATCACTTTGTCAGCAACGAAGATCGGTACATTGTACCGCACGGCCAGCGCAATGGCGTCGCTCGGGCGCGAGTCCACTTCCACATTGTCCATCGAAAGTTGGGCGAAGAACGTTCCATCCCGCAGGTCGTTAATGGTCACGTCGTTCAACGCTCCCCCCAGCGTGTCGATGACATTCTTCAAGAGGTCGTGCGTCAATGGCCGCGGAGGCTTGATGCCTTCCATTTCCAGCGCAATTGATTGCGCCTCGAACGCACCGATGATGATGGGCAGCCGGCGGGGACCATTCATCTCTTTGAGAATCAATGCGTACGCTCCGCCGCTGGAAGCACTTGTTGTCAGTCCGAGAATATCAACCTGTACTTTTTCCAAATCGAAGTCTCTTACGTTCCTAAAAGCTTTTTCACTTCCCGCGTCAGTGCGGGCACAATCTCAAACGCATCAGCCACGATACCGTAATCAGCCACGCTGAAGATGGGTGCGTCTTTATCCTTGTTGATGGCCACAATATACTTGGATGATGACATCCCCGCAAGATGTTGAATCGCCCCTGAAACTGCTACGGCAACATACAGCGATGGAGAAACGGTCTTGCCGGTCTGCCCCACTTGGTCTTCGTGCGGACGCCAGCCGGCATCAACCACTGCGCGAGATGCGCCAACCGCTCCACCAACTGCCGCGGCGAGATCTTCGATCATTTTGAAATTTTCCGGTCCTTTCAATCCCCGGCCTCCCGTAACGATAATGTCGGCTTCGGCAACATCCAGTTTGCCGGAGGCGTGCGTTACCTCCGTAACGGCACAGGCAAAGTCGGAATCGTCAAACGCGACTGCAAAAATTTCCACCGATGCAACGGTTCCCTTTCCGGAACTCGCGGTGAAAACGTTTGGGCGCAACGTAAAAACTTTTTGAGACGAGGTCAGCCTAACGTCGGTAAGCGCTTTGCCGGCATACACCGGGCGCGTGGCGATCACGTCGGAACTTTCCATTGGCGAAGCCGCAAGTCTCAACGCCGTGCAATCTGCTGCCAGTCCGGCATTGAGCTTCACGGCAACGCGCGGCGCACAGTCTTTTCCCATCGAAGTGGCAGGGATAAAGACCGCCGACGGAAGTTCTTTCGACGCAACATCGGCGATAGCTTTCGCATACGCAGTGGTGGAATAGCGCGCTAACCGGGCATCCTCAACGACAAGCACTTTGCTTGCGCCGTATTCACCCAGTACCGGAGCGATTTCTTTGACGCCGCTTCCGATGACAAGCGCAACAACTTCAGCGCCGAGATGCCTTGCCGCGGTCACGGCTTCAAGCGCCGGTTTCTTGAACTTTCCGTCTCGCTGTTCTGCAAACACTACTATTTTCATGAGAATCTCGTTTTGTCCGTCAAAAATTCTGGAATCGGAACAGCTAGTGCCATCTCCAAGAAGTATTCTTGTGTTTTTTGATTGGTTGAGCTTATGATCGGTGGGTGCGAAGGCCTGCGGAATCGACGGCAGTGTGGGGTGGCCAAGCGATGCCTGCGTTCAGAAGACGGCGGAATTGTGCAGAGGGCTTGTGCGAGCCGTTTTCTGCTATAAGAGCGTGGAGGCATCGCGTGCGTTTCGATTCCGCAAGCTTTCTTTGGTTCTTTCTTTGGCATCAAATAAAGAACAGAAGATCGATTCAGCCTCACGAATACAAGATTACTTATTGGAAAGAGCACTATATGACCTTCGCTTCTTCGTGCAACAGCCGCACTAATTCCGGCACTGCCGAAACATCCGTGCCAACAATCTTGCCCGCATTTTTTGCCGCGGGTCGTTTCATCGCCACAACTTCGGATTTGTTCTGCGGCGGCGCTGGGGATTCTTCTTCTATCGGCTTGTTCTTCGAAGTCATAATTCCTTTCAACGAGGGATAGCGCGGCTCGTTCAATCCCTTTTGCGCCGTAAAGACTGCCGGCAGCTTGAGCGCTATGGTCTCGTGTCCCCCTTCGATCTCGCACGTCGCCGTTGCATGATCTCCGGTCAATTCGATTTTCACGGCAACGCTGGCCGAGGGCCACCCAAGCATTTCGGCAACCATCAAACCTACGGCGGCATCGTCAGAATCTATCGATTGCTTGCCGAAGAATACCGCATCGGGCGATTGCTTTTTGATAAAATCGGCAAGGGCACGCGCAACCGAATACGAGTCCCGCGGCGCATCATCCTTGAGAAGGACTGCCTTATCCGCCCCCATGGCAAGAGCTTTGCGGAGAGTTTCCTTGTGCGTATCGCCGCCGAGGGAAACGGCAACGACTTCACCCGAATGCTTTTCTTTCCACCGCAAACATTCTTCGACTGCAAATTCATCGTACGGGTTGATGATATACGTTACACCCGTCCGGTCAATCGACTTGGCATCGTTTCCAATATTGATTTTTGCCGTGGTATCGGGGACGTGATTGATGCAAACAATCAGTTTCATAGATTGAATCGATTTGAACAACCGTAACGAAAAGGAGAATTGGGGCGCCCAGAACCCGGCGTCAAAGTAGGAAAGTTTTGGCTCTGGGGCAAGCGCCGTGCTTATTGCGGCGAGTACAACGTCAACGAGTTTACCCGCTCGCCCAGCACTTTGAGCGACATAAAAAGTTCTCCCTTGTGCAGGTGATGATGCTCCAAAAAGAACAATGCCGAGCGCCATCGTGGAACTCGGCCGTTCAATTGCGGCATGAAAATTTCTCCGCGGTCGAATTCTTCTTCACTCAACGCCTGCAGCTGTGCGCGAAAGAGCGCGGAAAATTCCGCAAGCTTGGCAAGAGCGTCTTCCTTCGTGATGGACGGCGTGCGCCGGTTCATCAAAAAGCGCTGCCGAAGAGAGTCGAATCCCCATTCGCCGCGCGCAATACCGTGCGCATATACTTCGATCGCTCCGACCATATGCGCCATTTGCTGTCCGATCGTAAACGATGTATCCGTCGGCTTCCAATCCGTTTTGTCCGGCGGAACGCTTTTCAACAACGGAGTCGTCCGCCGCATGGCTTCGTCAAAATATTCAAGATAGTGTTGAAGAGTCACGATGTTTAGCTCCGCTGATCGGTGAATGACGATGAGGCGCTGTACGATTAGAAAATACTCTTGAGAAACGCCGGTTCAACATTGCCGCCGCTTATGATGGCACAGATGTTCTTTCCTTTCAATTCGAGCACACGATGGTACACTGCCGCCGGCGCAACCGCGCCTG
>JACRFF010000209.1 GCA_016218005.1 Ignavibacteriales bacterium | reverse complement strand
CGCGGGACATTGTACGCGGCGGACCGAGCAGGCCCGCCTGACCGGCATAGTCGGGCAGGCCCGCCTGACCGGCATAGTCGGGCAGGCCCGCCTGACCGGCATAGTCGGGCAGGCTATTCCGTTCGATTGCGTCTTCAATGGAAAGAATAGCGTGAAGCGGTTCATACTTCACTCCGATAAGTTTCTCTGCCTGCCGGCATTGCTCCACCGTCTGTGCGGCGATGAGGAACATTGCCTGCCCGACGCAATGGACTTCACCGTCGGCAAGACAAAGTTCATCCTTAACGACCGGCCCCACTTGGTTGTGTCCGGGAATATCTTTGGCGGAAAGGATGGCGGCAATGCCGGGAACTAACCGTGCCTTCGAGAGGTCGAACGAGACCACGCGTGCGTGCGCGTGTGAACTGTAGACGACATGCCCGGCCAGCATCGTCGGCGGCGCTGCGATGTCGTCAATATAGACCGCTTCGCCGGAGACGTGGAGTGCTGCGCTTTCGTGCGGGATGGCGTTGGTCATACCGTCTCCAGCCAAAACTTCATCAGCAGATTTTTGGCGGCGAGTGAACGGAACTGCGCGCTGCCGCGAACGTCGGAAATTGGTTTGAAGTCAGCGTCGATACATCGCTGGGCTTCTTCGATTACCTTGCGTGTCCACGGTTTGCCGTGAAGAAACGCCTCGGTGGATTCGGCGCGCTTGGTGCGCTCTGCCATGCCGCCGTACGCGAGGACGATCTCCCGTACATTATTCTTGCTGTCGAGTTCAAGCCGGAAGCCGCCGCTCAGCGTTGCAATGTCGAGGTCGCGCCGCTTGGATATTTTGTACGATCGAACATTCGAAGACGTTGACGCCTTGGGAAGAATGACTGCCGTGATCAATTCATCGGGCCTGCGTTCTGTCCGGCGATAGCCGAGAACGAAGTTGTTGGCCGGAATTTTTCGTGAACCAGCGGCGGACGTCAGTTCAATCTCCGCTCCGTACGCCATCAACACCGGCAGCGCATCGCCGATGGGTGAAGCGGTGCCGAGGTTGCCGCCGAGTGTAGCAACGTTGCGGATTTGCTCTGCGCCAAACCACGTCAGCATCTCGTGCAGTGCGGGGTAGTCATCGCGCACGAGAGGCATAGCATCGCTGATCTTCAATCCCGCGCCGAGCGAGAGAGAGTGCTGGTTGCGCGTTGAGCGTTTCAATTCTTCCACGCGCGAAAGGTCGATGATGTGTGGAATAACCTCAAACCGTTTCGTTACGCGCAGCGCTACGTCGGATGCGCCGTTGATGACGACGGCAGCGGGGAATTGCTGAACCAGCTTCAACGCCTCTTTCAAAGTCGATGGTTGGTCGTAGCGTTGGTCGGAGGTTGAGGTCGAAACACTTTCCTGCGAGATCGATTTCAGCAATTCGATCATCTTCGATTCATCGGCGGAAAAATGGTCGCGATTTCCGGATGCACACGCCGCCGCGGCCGCATCGATAATCGGACGGTAGCCGGTGCAACGGCAAAGATTGCCTGCCAGCGCGAGACCGGTCTCTTCCTTGCTTGGCTGGTGAGAATTCTTATAGAGGCCGAACATCGACATAACAATGCCGGGCGTGCAGAACCCGCACTGGCTGCCGTGATGGTCGACCATCGCTTGTTGAACAGGATGCAGATGTTGTTCAGTGTCTTTGAGATTTTCTATCGTGATCAACTGTTTGCCGTGCAGCATCGGGAGGAAAAGGAGGCACGAATCGACTGCCCTGTATTTCATCCGTCCATCGGCTGTCAATTCTCCAATCACCACCGTGCACGCGCCGCAATCGCCTTCCGCACAACCTTCCTTCACGCCGCGATGTATCGGGAGTGAGCGGAGGTAATTCAAGACGGTCGTTGTCGGCCGTAATCCGGCGGAAGGATGAAAATCGACATTGACAATGTTGCCGTCGAGAATGAATGGGATTGAGGTTTTCATTATGCCGCTTTGAAAGAAAAATACGGGAGTGTAGACCGAATTACAAGAAGAAACTCTTCCACGGACGCTCTGGCAGCCGATGGCCCGCTCCGACTCGCCCGCCTAGACTCGTCGAGGCTGGTCGGAGACGAGGCGAGAGGCGAGCGGGACGGAAAATCGTTGTTCCCCCTTTCCCGTGCTGAACTTTTTTGGTATGTTGGATTTGCAAATCGAGTCACTTACAGCAGGATGAAGATGAAGCGCCTTATTCTTGCGTCGCGGAATCGGCACAAGCTCAATGAACTGCGGACATTTTTGCGCAACATTCCGCTCGAAGTCGTTGCCATCGATGAAGTCGCGCCAGAGCTTGCTCTGATCGAAGATGGTGAGACGTTTCGTGAGAATGCACTGCGCAAGGCACGTGCCGTGTTCAAGCGAACGGGAGAACTCTCGCTTGCGGATGATTCCGGGTTGGAGGTTTTTTATCTCAATGGAAGGCCGGGTGTCTCTTCAGCACGATATGCAGGCGTCGGCACGACGGATGAGAACAACAATCAAAAATTGCTTGCGGAGATGCAAGGAGTAGCGCCGCGCCGAAGGGGGGCGCAATTCCATGCCGTGCTCGCGCTTGTCGGAAAAAATACCGAGGAGTTTGCAGAAGGAATTTGCCTCGGCGTGCTTGGCGAGGAGCCGCGGGGAACGAACGGCTTCGGCTACGACCCCATCTTTATTCCAGACGGCTTTACGCGAACCTACGCTGAGTTGTCCGCAGAGGAAAAGAATCAGATCAGTCATCGCTCGAAGGCGTTTGCGAAGATGAGAGAAATTCTTTTGCGGCATCTGTCTTCTGACGTCGGCGTGTGATGAGAGTTTCTTCGCCTTCGCCAGTGGGTATCCATCCCTTTGGGAAATACTCCATAGCTTGGCCTACTCCGCCGTAGTAGCCTACGGCTACGAAGGCTGGACTACGGGGATGAATGGCGAGGCGAATCCGCCGAAGCTTCTCGCCTCGTCTCCGACGAGTCGGAGCGGGTAGCGTAGGCGGGTTGGATGCTACGGCGAATTTCACCGGATACCCTGTCCCGACTGTCGGGATGCAGGGTAGTTCATTGATTTCGGGCGCGAATAGTGTTATCATTGCATAGACTCGATGAGAAAGCTCTAAGCGCTTACGAGCCAACCAATGCCCAAGGTTGACGAAAGAATCAATAGCCTGCTCTCAGCCCCGATCTTTGAAGGGGTGCCGCGGAACATTCTTAAGTCCCTCGCTAAGCTCTTCCATCAACAAGAATATCCGGCTGGAAAAGTACTTGTCGACCTTGATTCTCCCAGCGACACAGTCTATCTCATTGAGCGGGGCTTCGTTCGCATCTCGCGGCTGACAAGCTACGGCGAGGAAACCACGCTCAATGTCCTCGGCAAAGGAGAGATTGTCGGCGAGTTGAGCATGATTGACGGCCAGCGCCGCTCCGCGCGCGTAACGTGTGTAACAGACTGCCTCATCTACCACATGAGCAAGGAGGAGTTCGACAAGTTCGTACAATCCGACCTGAGAGTAGCCTACAATCTCCTCAAAGAAGTTTCTGCCCGTCTACGCAAAGCCAACGATACGATCGTCAAGAAGTTAGAAGAAGAGCACAGTGCTCTCGAAACGCGTTTCGTCAAGCTGAACAGACTCATTGAAGCAAGCAAGATCATCAATTCCACGTTAGACCTTGACAAGCTGTTAGGGTTGATTCTTGACGCCGCCGCCACAAGTATCGAGGCTGATCGCGGAACGCTCTATCTGGTCGATCCTTTCAAGCAGGAACTTTGGTCGAAGGTGTTGCAGGGGTCGAACATGGTGGAAATTCGATTGCCGATGGGAAAGGGTATTGCAGGTTTTGTTGCGCAGACGGGCGAGGTCATTAACATTCCTGATGCATACAACGACCCCCGATTCAATCCGGATGTAGACAAACGAACCGGCTATCGAACGCACAACATGCTCTGCATGCCGATGAAAAACAAGGACGGCAAAATCATCGGCGTGTTTCAGTTGCTGAACAAGCGCGATGGAGTTTTTGGAACGGACGATGAACAATTCATTGATGCGCTTTCTGCCCACGCCTCGGTTGCCATCGAAAACGCACGGATGGCGCAGGAGATGGTGCAGAACGAGCGACTCTCTGCGGTCGGGCGTATGGCCAGCGTCATCATTCACGATATCAAAAACCCGATGGGTACGTTGCGCGTGTATGCGCAGGTGATGAAACGAAAATCTGGCAATGAAGAGGCCGCCAAACTTGCCGATGAAATGATTCATCAGGTCGACCGCTTCGTGAACATGACTCAAGAGATTCTGGACTTCACCCGCGGCGTCAGCGCGATGAACTTCCAAGAACTTGAATTCGGCGAGGTGATGGACAATGTGCTTGACTTCATCGAGAAAGACCTTGAGAAAAATAAAGTTCAACTTATCAAGAAACCGGAGTTCAAGGGTGTTATCAAGCTGGATCAGGATAAGATGGTGCGCGTGTTCTACAACATCGCCAGCAATGCGCGGGATGCGATGCCCAACGGCGGTGCGCTAACAGTCAGCACCGTGGAAGAGAAAAATTTTGTGAAGGTCGAGTTTACCGACACCGGCACCGGCATGCCGGATGAGGTGAAGAAACGCATCTTCGAGCCGTTCATGACTTACGGCAAGAAGCACGGCACGGGACTCGGTATGGCGATCGTCAAGAAGGTGATTGATGACCACGGAGGAAGGATTGAAATCGACAGCGAGATGGGGAAAGGAACGACCATTCGTATTCTGCTGCCGACGAAAAGTTAGTTGAGATTGTGCATCATAAAAAAGCGAACGGGTGATGAGCCGATGCGCTTTTTGTTTTCAGAGCAAGCTTGCTTGAAGTGTCTATCCGCCGATGCGTAGGAAGAGACTTAGCACGACCCACACCGCCCACAGGGCAAATGCGATACCTATGCTTAACCCCGAAGATTTGCCGGAAAATTTTCCTAATCCTACGCCAATTACCACCACCTGCCAAACCGTAAAAATGTTGAGCGAGCTTAGCAATCGGTGCAGTTTGCTTGTCGCATCGAAGCTGCTCAGAACGGCGAGCGATCCGCCCGGAGAGGCGTAGATCGAACCCATCCCTACCATCATCAGCAATGTGATCATACCGCCGAGAATGCTAATCCACGATGCAACGCCATAAAGTTCAAGGTGCGTCCCGTACGGTTGAGCGCTCTTGAGGATGAACTTGTTTGCGAGCCAGAGGAACAACGCTCCGGCAAAATAAAAGAGAGCAGTAAAGATTGTCCCAAAGATTGTTCCGAAGATGATGAACATTGAACTGCTTCCACCTTCCAAGCGGTCCATCTGGGCGTCAAATTGTTCCTGCGTCAGTCGCCCCTCGGCGACCAGTTTTTCCATTGCCGCGCGTTGGGTATCGATAAGTTGTTGGCGCAGCGTCTCGTTGTGAGAAATCAAATACACGGAGGCGATGACCAGCACGAAAGATACAATCATCGGTGCAAGCCATTGCATCACGCTCGACTCTGTTCCGACCAACGAGCCAAAGGCTTCTCCGGGAGTAGTGAAAACATTCGCCATCGTCGAGGTGAATGATGGTGCGGGTTTCAGAGGTTGTTCTTCCATAACATTCTCTCCTTGCAATAGTGATGGAGGTATGAAACGATCACGATGAACCTGCGACAAAGGTACGTATTTAATCGTTCCGAGCAAATCCCAGAACCAGCGTTGACATTCGGAGCAATTAGGAATATATTACCATCAGATCCCGTGGTGCTGAATGGCAGAACTTGATGAACAGCGACGCAAAGTCGAAGAGCTGAAGCGAAGAATTCTTGAACAGAAGAAAGGAGGAGGTGCACCTGGCGCTGTTGAACCCCCGCCTCCACCGGTTGTTTCCGCCCCGCCGTCTCCAGAAGTCGACCACGCCGAACAAGAAGCGCGAAAGAAAGCCGATGATGCCAAACTTGCGGCTGAGGCTGAAGCAAAGAGAAAAGCCGAAGAAGCTCGTCGAGCCGCAGAAGCTGAAAAACTGAAGCAGCAACAAGTACCGAAACCTGCCGCATCTAAACCGCCTGTGCCAAAACCTCCGGCACCACCGGAAACGACAGCAAATCCCGCTACCATTATGGCATACGTGCAGGCGCTCAAGCAGGCATGGGCAGATGGCTCAATAAGCAAAGATGAAGAAACATTGATTGCCACACTCCGCAAATCGTTCGGCATCTCCGAGCAAGAACACGCCGGCCTGGAACAAGAGATTCAAGTTGAGACTTATCTCGAAGCGATTATGGGGGCGTGGAAGGATGGATCGATATCTGCCAGCGACTTTGAGCGGCTAGATACTTTGCGAGAGAAGCTCAAGATTTCTGCCGAAGAACATCTTCGCCTCGAGCGTCAAGTGCGGCAAGATATTTTACGGCAGAAATAATCTTGCCGATTCCGTTCCCTGTTATTTTCCTTTCACCGATAACCCCGATTTGATTCCGACAGAAGCAGTGTGCACCTTTCCATAAAGGAACGTGCGTTATCTACAACACCAACGGGATCGGCGAAGCAAGGCACGCTTGCCCGTTGTCTTTGTGGCGGGAGTACGGCCCCGATGGAAAGCTCTATCAATCCAATGTCAATGCCCGACGTTGAATACCTCTTTACGGACAAGGGTCAGAGATTGATGCGATGACGTGGCCGAACAATCCCGCTGCCATTGAGCGAAATTTCGTTTGCGGAATATCGGCATCGGAACTCAACTTCCGCGCGAGTGCATACTGAATCCACTCTTGTCAAAGCAAGAACAAAGGATTCAGTCCCGATGCTTTCTATCGGGAACAATGACCATGCGATGTTTTGGCGAAGCCATCTCTTTCCTCGCCTTACTGGTCGGCAATGGACCGCTCATATACATCGTTGGTCTGCTAAACGCAAATTGAATGTTTGAGGGACATACCGCAACACATCCGAGACAAACATTTCTCAAAATTGTTGTTGACAATAAAGCATCGCTATGCTATATTATGTGCCCACTACAAGGTAGTGGATGGCGAAACGCCAAGTTCCTTAGAAATTCAAAACCCATCGTCGATGGGTATTTTTATCCTAAGGCTGTTCTTTGAAAAGTGTGCACGACTAACGTCAATTAGTCGGGTTTCACACCTTAAAACGGCACCGCGCAAGCGGTGCAAATGCTAAGGTTTCAAACTCAAAGTTGAGAATGAAAATTACAATGGAGAGTTTGATCCTGGCTCAGGACGAACGCTGGCGGCGTGCCTAACACATGCAAGTCATGGGAGAAAGGGGTAGCAATATCCCGAGTACACCGGCGCAAGGGTGAGTAACACGTAGGCAACCTGCCTTCAGGACGAGGATAACTCCGAGAAATCGGGGCTAATACTCGATAATGCCCCGACGCGACATCGTGTCGGGATTAAAGGCTCCTCAAGGGTGCCTGAAGAT
>JACRFF010000202.1 GCA_016218005.1 Ignavibacteriales bacterium | reverse complement strand
TATGCAAATCGTACCACGTTTGAATTCGAAAAGAGTTGAACTGCTCCTTCAATCGAAGGGCCATCTTCTCAGCATCATCTGCGTGCCGCACGCGCACGTCCAAGCCATCGATGAAACCATCGACGCTGAAGAGAGATTGCGCCATCTTCAAACTGACAAACGCAAAAAACGAATCATAATCCTTATTGTTGGATTCGTAGATTCCTTCCACAACGACGCGTCGAATCAGCGGAAGCCCTAATTGCGTGGCGGCCATCTCGGCTCCGCTCGGAGAAACGATTGAGAGCGTATCGCCCACAACAGCCCCCATCCGATCAGCCAGCGCTAAGCCAAGCACGATTCCGTTGCCGCGGGCATTCTCGAACTTTAGTTTGCCCAACACGATGCTCTGCTGCAATCCCGAGACACTGTTCACCTTATTCTCCAACAAGCCCCGTATCATCACGACACGGTTTGTGGATTTTGCCACCATCAAGGCCTTTCCCTGAACAAACGGAGAGAAAGCGGCAATGTTGGGGTTCGCTTGTAGAGTGTTCTCAAGGACGCTGTATGCCGTCGCTTCGCTTCGCGTCGGTTGCTCAATGCGAAGATGAGGGTCAAACGAGACGAGGATCGAGGTCACCAAGCTCCCAAATCCATTGAACACCGAAAGCACCACAACCAACGCAGCCACTCCGATCGTTAGGCCGACAACCGAAATCAGAGAAATGAGTGAAACGAATTTCAGTGTTCGCTTGGTAATGATATAGCGAAGCGCGATGATGTACTCGAGTTTCACGATTCGAATCGAAGCATGGAAATTGGACTGATGCGGGCAGCAACGCGCGCGGGCACTATCGAAGCCAGAAAGCACATGATCAAAGCCGCTCCGCTCACAAGAAAAAACGTCCACCACGATAGTTCAATGGGAACGTGCGTCATAAAATAGATTCCGGACGGAAGCGGAAAGAAACGATACCGCATTTCTAACCAGCACAAGACAAGGGCGAACACATTGCCGAAAGCCGTCCCAACGAATCCAACGAGCATCCCTTGTGCGAGAAAGATTCGCAACAATGCCTTCCTCGGAATGCCCATCGCTCTGAGTATTCCGATTTGCCGTGATTTCTCCATCACCATCATGAGAAGCGTGCCGACGATGTTGACCGTGGCAACGATAATGATGAGTCCAAGAATGATGGGAATTGGTTTGCGTTGCAGCTCGATCCACGTAAACAGATTTCGGTACATTTGGAACATCGACCTTGCGTAATACGGATACCCGAGATCCTCCGGAATTTGACGCGCCAAGAGTTCCAGCTTCTCCGTCGATGCCGCCAAAAGATCAAATCCTGAAACCGACTTCCCGACTTGAAACAGCCGTTGAGCATTTCGCAGATTGATGTACACAAAGCTGCCGTCATAATCCGCCATACCTGTTTCATAGATGCCGGCAACGCGAAATTGCATTATTCTCGTCTCCGCAAGCGAAACGCTCGCACCCCCCAGCGAATACACCAGAACCCGGTCGCCGATGGTCGTGCGCAGTTTTTCCGCCAACCGCTTTCCGATGATCATTGTCTGAAGCCCGGAATCTTTTTCGGCAAGGTCATACTCTCCTTCAACAAGTCTACGTCGGGCCGCAGAAATATCGGCAATCGGGTCGACGCCTTTGATCATGACGCCGTCGATGTCGCTCGTTGATCGAACCATTCCTTCGCGTGCAAGAAACGGCGCAATGTCTGTCACCTCCGGGAACTTTTGGCGGATCGTTTGCTGTGCGCGTTCAGGATTAGGCAGGAGTTGATTTTGGAATCCAAACACTTGGATGTGCGCCGTGAAACCAACGACGTTTTCTCGGATCGTCTTCTGAAAGCCGTCAAGAATGGAAAGCGTAATGATTAAGCTCGCGACGCCAAGCATCACTCCAATAACTGCGATCAGCGTGATGAACGAAACAAAACCACGATTATGCTGTGAGGCAAGATGTCGAAAGGCGATGAAGTATGAAACAAAATGTGAGGTCGTTGATTTGGCCACGGACAATTATTTTGCGGTAGATGATTCCAGAAGAAAACTTTTGATAAAGATGTCAATTTTTCCATCCATCACCGCTTGCACGTCGCCGCTTTCCGTTCCCGTGCGGTGATCTTTCACTAATTGATACGGCTGAAACGTATAGGAACGAATTTGACTTCCCCATTCGATTTTTTTCTTCGTGCTTTCTAAAGCGCTTAGGCGGGCTTCTTCCTCTTCGCGTTTCAATTGGTAAAGACGGGACTTCAGCATTTTCATTGCACGTTCACGATTCTGGAACTGCGACCGCTCCTGTTGGCATGCCACCACGATGCCCGTGGGTACGTGAGTGATGCGCACCGCGGTCTCAACCTTGTTGACATTCTGTCCGCCTTTGCCTCCGGAACGATATGTATCGATTTTCAAGTCGGCCGGATTGATCTCGATTGCAACATCGTCTTCAATTTCCGGATAGACAAAAACCGAGGCAAACGACGTATGCCGCCGCGCATTCGCGTCGAATGGAGATATGCGCACGAGACGATGCACACCATTCTCTGCCTTCAAATACCCGTAGGCATACTTTCCGACGACTTCCACTGTGGCGCTTTTGATTCCGGCGCCTTCTCCTTCGAGAACATCCGCTAGATTGACTTTGAAGCCCGACCGCTCACACCACCGAGTGTACATCCGCAGCAACATTTCAGCCCAATCCTGCGCTTCCGTCCCCCCGGCTCCGGAATGAATCGTAAGCAACGCGCCACGTTCATCATCGGGAGCGCTGAGCATATTGCGCAATTCCAGCTGGTCAATCCCCACTGTAAGCTTCTCCACTTCGCGCACAATTTCTGCTTCCATGGCGCTCTCGTTTGCTTCTTCCGCTAATTGGATGAGAGCAACGGCATCATCGGTTTGAGCTTTGAGCCGCCGCCAACTTTCTATCCAATCTTTCTTCTCGT
>JACRFF010000194.1 GCA_016218005.1 Ignavibacteriales bacterium | reverse complement strand
TCAACTACGTCCTCGCCCCGGAGGTCCGGCGCAAGGTCACTGTGCAGGGCCGGATCGCCCGCCGCGAGCTGTTCGACGTCCTCCTCGCGATCCTCGAGTTCCCCGGGCTCACGGCGGTGCGGTCGGGGGATGTCTACAAGATCATCCCGAATGAAGCCGACTACGAAATCGCCGACCTGTTGTTCAAGGATGGCAAGGCCGGCATGATTATCAACGGGGATTGGTCGTGGTCGGGATACAAGAAGGCCGGGCTTGATATTGGTATTGCGCCTCTTCCACAAATATCATCGACACAATTTTGGTGTGAACCGATGGTATCGCCGAAAGGTTTTTCGGTCAACGCGAATATTTCGGAAGAAAAAAAGAAATGGGCAGTCGAACTGGTTAGGTTCTTGAATAATGAGGAGAATCAACTGGAATCGACGAAGACCCTCTTTACCATCCCGACGCTCAAACGAGTGCAGATGAGCGCCTTTGTTCAACAAGACGAGTTCTTGCGAAACTCTCAGCTACAGGTGCAGCATGGTCGTGCGATGCCGGTGGTGCCGGAACTTCGAGCGATTTGGGATGCCATGCGCCCGAGTTATCAAGCCGTGTTAAGCGGCGCCCTTGACGCTAAAAGCGCGGCGGCGCAAATGCAGCGGCTTGCTGTCCAACGCATCAAGGATATGAACGAATGAGCAGCAGTATCGTTGCCACACACCGACTTCGTCACAACGTGTACGTGTTTGCGCTTGTGGCGCCGGCGTTCATCGTCTTAATTGGCGTGGTCATCTATCCGTTCATCTACAACATCATCCTATCGCTTTCCAACATGAATCTCCGTCACATTCGGGATTGGGAGATTGTCGGCTTGAAGCAATATGCCAAGGTGTTCACGGAGAGAACGCAGCCGGATTTCTACGTTGTGTTTCTCAAGACCGTTATCTGGACGGTGGTGAACATCTTTTTTCATGTGGTGCTTGGCGTGTTCCTTGCATTGGTGTTGAATCAAAAAGAAATTCGAGGCCGCGCAATCTTTCGGACGATACTGATTTTGCCGTGGGCGGTTCCGCAGCTTATCGTTGCGTTGACGTGGCGAGGCATGTTCAACTACGAGTACGGCTCCATCAATCTTATGTTGACTCGTTGGTTTGGGCTGCCATCCGTTGAATGGTTGAAAAGTCCCACGGAGGCATTCATTGCGGTCATTATAACGAATGTGTGGTTAGGATTTCCGTTTATGATGGTCATTGCGTTGGGTGCGCTCCAAAGTATTCCGGGAGAATTGTACGAAGCCGCCAATATGGACGGCGCTTCGTGGCTCTACAAGCTGCGGAATATTACGATCCCGCTCATTCGACCGGTGATGATTCCGGCAATCACGCTGGGCACCGTGTGGACGTTCAACAATCTGAACATCGTGTGGCTTGTCAGCAATGCCGGCGAGCCGTCTGATAGCACGCACTTGATGGTGTCATTCGTCTACAAGGCGGCATTTAATTTCTATCGCTACGGCTACGGCGCGGCGCTCTCGATGATTATCTTTTTTATTTTACTATTCTTCAGCTTGGTTTTCATGCGGCGAACACGTGCAACGGAGTCGATGTACTGAGATGGGAAGCAACAAGAATCCACGAACAATTCTTCGTGTCGTATCTTCGTATGTCGTGCTGGTGTTGTTTGCGCTGGTGGCGCTGTATCCCGTCAGCCAGATTGTGACGATTTCGCTCCGGCCCGCCGACCGGCTTCTCTCAACCTCTCTGGAAATCATACCGGAGAACGCAACCTTGGATAATTACAGAGCGCTGTTCACGCAGCGGCCATTTTCTCTTTGGTTGTTCAACAGTACTTTTATTTCGCTGATCGTGACAATGACGGGAGTTGTATTGGCGTCCACGGCAGGTTACGCGTTTTCGAGATTCAGTTTTATCGGAAAGAAGTTTGGATTACTCAGTTTGTTGGTGACGCAAATGTTTCCCGCGACGATGTTATTGCTGCCAATGTACATCATGCTGGTGAAGTTGCATCTTATCAACTCGTATCTGGGAATCGTCATCATGTATTCTGCCACTGCGCTTCCATTTTGCATTTGGCAGATGAAAGGATACTATGACACAATTCCTCGAAGTCTGGAAGAGGCGGGGCGTATCGACGGATGCAATCAATTCCAAACGTTCTACAAAATCATCTTGCCCTTGGCGTCGCCCGCACTTGTCATCACGGCGTTGTTTTCGTTCATGTCGGCGTGGACGGAGTACGTCGTTGCGGCGCAAATCTTGCAGGATACCCAACTCTGGACGCTCCCGCTCGGACTGAAGTCATTCGAATCGAATATGGGGAGTGAGTGGGGTCTCTACGGTGCAGCATCGATTCTTGTCACCGTTCCGGTCGTGGTGCTCTTTCTTTCGCTCGGCAGGTGGTTAGTCTCCGGCTTGACGCTGGGCAGTGTGAAGGGATAGAAAAAGAAGACGGCCGACACAAAGCGACCCTTTTGAGGAATGACGAGAAGCCATCTCAAAAATACCTCATTACAGTCATTCTGAGGAGCGGAGCGACGAAGAATCTCGTTCTTCTCCTCGAAATGAACAACGAGATTCCTCGCTGCGCCCGCCTGCCAACCCGCTAGAACGCGAAGCGGGCTAGAGCACAGCGGCGGGCAGACTCGGAATGACAATAAAAACTATTTTTGAGATAGCCTCTACGCAAAAATATTTTTTTAGAAGTTTCAGATCACAAATATCTCATTGAGGAGAAATTTACGCATGCAGAAACCTCGCCTAAGCTTTTGGCAAATTTGGAACATGAGTTTTGGTTTCTTCGGAATTCAGTTTGGCTGGGGATTGCAAATGGCAAACATGAGCGCCATCTACCAATATCTGGGCGCGAAGGAAAGCGAAATCGCGTTCCTCTGGCTTGCCGCGCCGCTCACCGGACTGATTGTGCAACCCATCGTCGGCTATATGAGCGACCGAACGTGGAATACATTAGGCCGGCGTCGTCCGTATTTTCTTGTCGGCGCCTTGCTCGCAAGTCTTGCTCTGATTGCGATGCCGAATTCCGGAACCATTTGGATGGCGGCAGGCTTGCTCTGGATCTTGGACGCAAGCATCAACATAACGATGGAGCCATTTCGCGCGTTTGTTGGAGACATGCTGCCGAGCGATCAGCGCAAATCGGGATTTGCCATGCAGAGCTTGTTAGTTGGGCTTGGCGCAGTTCTTTCGTCGGGATTACCCTATGTGTTGACAAACTGGTTCAACGTCGCAAGTACTTCAACCGCGGGTGGAATTCCTCACACCGTAGAATTGGCTTTCTATATTGGTTCCGTCGTGTTCATCTCCGCCGTTCTGTACACGATATTCAGTACCAAAGAATATCCGCCTGACAACGTTGAAGAGTTCTTCCAGTCGAAGCGCGAATCTGCCGGCGTTGGGATTGCATTCAAAGAAATTGTATCGGGCATAGTTTCCATGCCTAAGGCAATGCGTCAGCTTGCCGTCGTACAATTCTTCACGTGGTTTGCCTTGTTCTGTATGTGGATTTACTTTGTCCCCGCAGTCGCAATAAAGGTTTTTGGAGGAACGCCCGGCACAGCAGAATACCAACGCGGCAATGAATGGGGCGGAGTCTGCTTCTCGGTCTACAATGGCACGGCCTTCGTGTTCGCCTTTGTTCTGCTTGCCCTCGTGCGCAGGTTTAGTGCGCGCACGATCCATCTTGTCTGTCTCCTGTGTGGCGGCCTTGGATTGGTCTCTGCCGTTGTCGTCCAACAACAGTATCCGTTGATTCTTTCCATGGTGCTTGTGGGAGTTGCGTGGGCGAGTATTCTTTCGATGCCGTATGCAATGCTCTCGAACGCGATTCCGGCGCAGAAGATGGGATTCTACATGGGCGTGTTCAATTTTTTCATTGTCATACCTCAAATTCTCGCTTCACTCGGGCTGGGTCTGCTGATGAAACACGCACTCGGAGATAATCCGATGAATGCGATACTCCTCGGTGCACTATCAATGATTGTGGCGGCATTGTTCACTACCATTGTGTCGGTAAGCGAAGAGCCGGAACACCAGACCAACTGACTATGAAAACTATAACCTACCTCATCCTTTGCTTCAGCGTACTGTTCGCCGGCTGCGCCAAACACGACGCTGGAAAAATCGTGTTGGATCAAGCATGGTCATTCAGAGTTGATTCGACCAACGTCGGTGAGCGCGAGAAATGGTATGAAGTGAACGTTGATCGATCGCGTTGGACTCAGCACGTGCTTCCCGCATTTTGGGATCAATACAACTTGGCAGGCTATGACGGC